>CAJXUU010000320.1 GCA_913061325.1 uncultured Saprospirales bacterium
AGAGACAGTTGCTAGACTTTCCATCTATTAATTTGAATTGAATAAAATTTCCATCTCCCTTTTCTCTACTATTGTTTTGATAAACAAATGCAGGTTGGTCAAAATTATTAATAACAAGGTCTAAGTCACCATCTTTATCCAAATCAGCATATGCAGCTCCATTAGAAAAGGATGGCGTTGAAAAGCCCCATTCTTCTGTTTTGCTTTCAAACTTCAAACCATTAGTATTCTTAAATATTGAATTAGGAACAGGATTAACATCAGCTTTTTGAAGATGCTCATAGTAATCATTAGCATTATAGTCTTCACCTTTTAATTTGCTAATTTCTTCTAGTTTTTGTTGCCAATCGTTATTCTTAGTATCCTTTTTAAATCCATTTGTAACCATCAAGTCTTTAAATCCATCATTATCAAAATCTGCAAATAATGGAGCCCAACTCCAATCAGTTTGTGATACTCCAGCGTATTGTGCTATGTCACTCATAATGCCAAAACCTGTGTTAATAGACAAGCTGTTGGTCATATATTGTGGAATGAATTTTTTCGAGTCTGTCAAATAGACGAATGTAGCAATATCCATTGATGCCATTAACACCTTGGAACGCACATGATCAGAAGGTGTCATGTCCAATACCGCTAAATCTGTCAAGCCATCATTGTTGAAATCTGCTGCATCACAACCCATTGCATAATAAGAAGTGTGGCCTAATTTCTTATCTGTTTTATCAGTAAACGTACCATCTCCATTATTTAAAAACATATAATCGGGAATGAAATAGTCATTGGCAATGTAGACATCCAAAAAACCATTTTGATCAAAGTCGTTAACAGCAATTCCTAATCCAAATCCTATCTTTTGTATCCCGGCTTCTTTAGAAATATCAGTAAACGTACCATCTCCATTATTTTTATATAATGTACTACATTCTCTGTTATATTCTTTTGGGTCAAGTGCATTCGATCGTTCAATCCACTCTTCCACACCTACTCCTCTTCTTCTATTTCCATGATTCATAACCCACAAATCTAGATCCCCATCCATGTCCATGTCAAAGAACGTAGCTTGTGTGGAGCGAGAATTATCAGCGATCCCGTAAACCTTAGCTTGTTCTGTGAATGTATTATTTCCCTCGTTAATATATAATTCATTCTGCATGTCTGAGGGATTAGAGGAAGGTCCAGAATTACATACGTAAATATCTAACCAGCCGTCATTATTTATGTCGACCATAGATACCCCTGTCCCCCATCTTGCGCTTTGAATTCCAGAATCTTTTGAAATATCCTGGAACTTAAAATTGCCTTTATTAATATATAGATGGTTGAGTGCATCACTCCCGGTGAAAAATATATCAGGAAGATCATCATTATTTATATCTCCAATAGCAACACCAGAACCATTGTAAAAATATTCGTAATTAGTAAATCCCCGATTTACCGTTTCTTGTACATGATTCTCATAATTGATTCCAGTATGGCTTACTGGTAAAAGCGTCATCTGTTTGCTGACTTCTACTGAAGTTTGTCGATCTGAGCTACAATTAGAAACTAGGAAACAAATACAAAATAACAAGATTGTGAATAGCCCTGATTTAAAGTTATTTACAATAGTTTCCTTTTTACTTTTCATAATTTACCTCTTTATTATACGGCCTCCGGCTACATGTTTTTGAAAGTCCTATATAATTAAGTCCTTCATAAAGCTTCATTTTGACCTAATCAGTACATTGTAAATAGTAAGATCGGGCGCTATTTTTTGCTGTTCTACAATATCTCAGAATGTATTTTGCACCATTCCTAAATGCAAAGAAGAGCATTTTACTTAAATTAAGGTGAAGTTTTTATTGAAAATGAAATTTCAATTATGTTAATAAAAATGGTTTTTTTCATTGTCAAATAAAATAAGTGCAAAATTTCAGTTTTTTAATTTTTAATTAAAAGTGTATTATTTACACTAAGTTTTTATTTAATTATAAAACGACGTGTTGAATTCATTTATTTTTTATTTATTTGCGAGTGGAACTGAGCTTTAATCGCCTCATTTTACCATTAGTACATATTTAAATAGACTAATATGATGGAAATGAAAAATAGATATTAAGTTTTTTTCTACTGTTTATTACTCTAAATCTTATTGTTTTAGAGTCTTTTATAATTTTTTGAACCAACCTTAAATCTCGTGAGAATGTTATTACAAAAAGCGCACACAAGTATGGAAGCATCGTGTAGCAGATTGATGTCGATATCCCCAAGTGGCAACAATCAAAGAAAAAACCAATTAGTAAAATCAAAAATACACTCTTGGATCAAATCATCGACATTTATGATGATGTTGGTTTTAGGGATGTTTAGTACATCTTCGCTTTTGGGTCAAGGACCTTGTACAGGTAACGTAGCAATTGAGACGTTGGCAAATGGAATGGACTATACCATTACAAGTGATGCTAGTGGAAATGTTGATATATCACTTACTGTAGTTGACAATCCAGTAGGGTTAGTAGGCTTTTTAGGAGGTGCGGGTAATCCTATATCATTTCCAGATGGAACTGGAACTTTCACGTACAACCTCACGGGAGAGACCGATGGTGCTCAATTTGATTTAGACATGTTCTTTAATTGGGCAGCAGGTGGAGCAGGTAACTCTGAAACTGTATCCGTTACGGTTAATGGGCCATGTTCAGCAAGTCCTGCGGTTTTGGATCTACCTATTGATTTTGACGATGCTACAGTTAATTATGATTTAGTTCCTTTTGGATCTAACTTTAGTGCTGCACTTGCTCCAGATCCTACTGATCCAGCTAATATGGTACTTAGTACTACAAAATTAGCAGGAGCTGATTGTTGGGCAGGAGTTACTATTGGTGGAACGGGGCTAGCGAATGCTATTCCTTTTTCAGCAACTAATATGACACTTACTATTGATGTCTATTCTCCAGAAGTAGGAGCGCCAATATTATTAAAATTGGAAGACGCTGCTAATGCAACAATATCTACAGAGTTGATTACTCTTACGACAGTTGCAAATGCTTGGGAGACACTAACATTTGATTTTGCAAATGGATGTCCAGCTTCACCGGACCTTGCTAATACTTATAATAAGATTAGCATTTTTCCTGAATTTACATGTACGCCAGATGCATGCGCAAATCCTAATCCAGGAACTGCGCCAGATTCTGATCTTTCGTTCTTTTTTGATAACGTGATTTTCAACTCAGACCCAGTTGCACCATCACTTCCTATTGATTTTGACAATGCTGGAGTTAATTATGATTTAGCACCGTTTGGTGGTTTACTTTCTCAAATTGATACGGATCCAAATGATCCTACTAATATGGTTCTTAGTGCTACGAAAGCTGCAACTTCTGAATGTTGGGGAGGAGTGACTGTAGGTAACGGAGGTCTTGCGGAGTCTATTCCTTTTTCAGCATCATCTACGGTAATCTCAATAGATGTATATTCTCCTGAAGTAGGTGTACCAATCTTGTTAAAAGTGGAAGACGCCACAAATGGAGGTATTTCTTCTGAAGTTATTTCTCTTACAACTGTTGCAAATACATGGGAGACGCTAATATTTGATTTTGCTAACGGATGTCCTGCAGCTCCAAATCTTGCTAATACTTATGATAAATTAAGTATTTTCCCTGAATTCACGTGTGATCCTGATGCTTGTGGTAATGCAAATCCAGGTACCGCTCCTGATTCTGACATGGCATTCTATTTTGATAATGTGACTTTCGGTATAGTCATAGTAGCACCATCAATTCCTATTGATTTTGATAATGCTTCAATTAATTATGAATTAGCCCCTTTTGGAGGTTTAATGTCTCAATTAGCAGAAGATCCAACGGATGCTACAAACATGATTCTTAGTACTACTAAGCCAGCTGGTTCTGAATGTTGGGGTGGCGTGACTGTGGGTGCATCTGGACTTGAAAACCCAATTCCTTTTTCAGCGAATGAGATGTTCTTTTCAATGGATGTATTTTCTCCTGAAGTAGGTTCTCCTATTTTACTTAAAGTAGAGAACGCAGCAAATGGAGGAATTTCCTCTGAAGTAATTGCTGTTACGACTGTTGCAAATGCATGGGAAACGTTAACTTTTGATTTTGCAGATGGTTGTCCCACTGCACCGGATCTTGCGAACGTATATGATAAAATAAGTATTTTCCCTGAATTTACATGTGATCCAGATGCTTGTGGCGGACCTAATCCAGGTACTGCTCCTGATTCAGATGAGGCTTTCCTTTTTGATAATCTATCACTAGGTTCAGCACCATGTTCAGTTATGGCAGCGGAATGCACAGCATGTGAGACTTGTGAAGAATCTATAAATATTGATTTAATGGCAGGAAATGCCTTTGGTGCTACCAATGGTTCTACTCCTGTATCTTATGATGCAGCTACTAACTCTGGTTCTATATCATTGGCTGCTGGACAGAATAATGTATTCTCTGCAGCGGGTGTGGTTAATTTAGCTTTCCCTACATATGTAAACGATGTTTGCTTCACTGCAGATATCAATGTTGTTTCTGGAACGACGCCATTCTTGGTAGAATTCAGAATCGAAAATGGTACAGGTGCTCCTGGAAATGGAGGACAAGCATTGGTTTTTGATGTAATGGTTGATGGTCCAGGTGCTTGTTCAGTTGGTGGAAACATTGCTGCTGGTACTCCGGTAAATGGATTTATTTTCGATTCTGGTAGAATGAATGCAATAGTAATAGCGATTGCAGATTTTGATGGCACTCCAGTTGATTCTGATATTGTTGTTGAATTTTCTAATGTTTCACTTAGCATTTGTGCAGGTGATGATAGCGCTCCAATGCTTGAATGTCCCGAGTCTGAAGAATTACTTTCTAATGGGGATTTTTCTAATTTATTATCACCAATTACTGATCCTGCTGATTTTGCTGATTGGACTGAATTTGGGAATGTTTTCGCAGATGGTAACTTTAGATTACCAGTTGGGAGTACAGTGAAAGCTTTTGGTGATTTCGCTGGAGTTACTCAAGATGCTACAGTAGCAGCAGGAGAAATGATTTGTATGGATGCCAACTTTATTTCTAATACCTTAGATGGTATAATAGGACAGCCAAGCCACGGTGAAGTTAAAATAGAATTTTATGATGCGGGTAACGTTTTACTCAATGGTCCATTTGGAACTGTTTTAGGAACTTTCGATGAAGCAACTCCTGCCACACCAAATATGTGGACGAATGTTGGAGGTTGTGTTGAAGCTCCTGAAAATGCAGTAACGGCAAGAGCAGTCGTGATTTATGTAAATCCTTCTTTCTCTGGAGGTGCTATAGGGTTTGATGATGTTTCTATGAGAAGAATAAATCCAATGGTATTTGAAGTAAATACAGCGGGATGTTTAGCTGATATTACAATAGGAAATCCTACACCTACTGATGATTGTGAAGTCGTAACTTTTACAAATGATTTTAATAATACAGATGATGCAAGTGGAACATATCCTGAAGGAAGTACACTTGTTACATATACAGCGACAGATGCAAATGGTAATCAATCTGTTTGTTCTATCTTAATTGAAGTAGGAGATACAACAGGACCAGTAATTGATTGTCCAAGTGACATTGGAGTACAATTAGAACCTGGAGAATGTGAAGAATTAGTATTCTTTGATGTACCGTTTTCTGACTTTTGTGGTCCGATAGATGCTGAAGCGAGTCAAGCTGTCAATGAAGGTTTAGTAAATACAGCTTTAGATTGTGCCAACAATACTTCGAACCACCTCAGATATTTCGAAAATACATTATCAGTGCCAGTAGAAATTAGTCAAGTGAATTTCGGTATCTTTAATTCAGGTGCCAATGAGACAGTAACAGTTAATGTATATTCTATTGCGCCAGGAGCGCCATTTGTATATGCCAATATGACTTTGCAAGGAACTACTGATCATGAAGTACCATCAGGAATGAATCAAGTGATATTGACCGCAGCGGTAGAAGCAACTATCCCAGTAGGTATGAACTATGTATTAGAGCTTAAAGCGAACAATACAACCAATTTTGTAATAGGATACAATACTGATGGCGAGACAGAATCAACCTATATTTCAGGAAATAATCCAGTACCATGTGTTAGTTTAGAACCAGTAGATATCGATGTAATAGGTTTTGGAGCTTTTGCAGTAATTCTATACTCAAATGCAGAACTTGGTGCTTCAATAGAGCAAACAGCAGGATTACCATCTGGATCATACTATCCAATTGGTACAACAACAAACACTTTTATTGCCACCGATGTTTTTGGAAATACAACAGAATGTACATTCGATGTTACATTGGTAGAATTCTCAAATGGAGTAACAGGAGTAATGACTTGTAATGATAATATCAATGTTTCTTTAGATCAAGATTGCGAATTAGTCTTGTTAGCTGATATGTTATTAGAAGGTGATCAATATGGATGTTATGATGACTATGAGATTGCAATCTCAGGAGGGGTAATAGGCAATGTAATAACAGATCCAGGAACATACACCGTAACGATCACAGATCCAGATACTGGAAACAGCTGTTGGAGTACGATCAATGTTGAAAGCAAAGCAATACCAGTTATTGATTGTTCAAGTACATTATGTCCAATCGATATGTTACAAGGAGAATGGACAGCGGATGATAATACATTCAGTC
>CAJXUU010000321.1 GCA_913061325.1 uncultured Saprospirales bacterium
TCTACACTATCCTCTTCGTCGGCAGCGTCAGATGTGTATAAGAGACAGCATCTATACCAATATGCGTAGTTTTTCCCCATTCCAAAATTACAGTAAAAAACTTCTCATACATCATAAAATACTTACATTCAAATCCTTACAAAAAAAACATCCGGCTCCTAGCCGTGTATACCCGAGTATTATCTGAATAAAAACGTTTATAAATGGCTTATCAATCCTGATCTTAATTGTAATGCAACGTAATGTAATCAATTAATATTTAGCATAAAAAATCTCAAACCAAATTCAAAAAATTCCATTCCATACCATTACTTCATAATTCTTCCATTACTTCTATGCTTTGATAGATCATAGAATATCTCTATCTATATTTGAGAGATATTCATACGGTAACGGTTAATGTATGAGCAGTAGCGGAATATTCTACATGTTTTTCCATTTGTAAGATACTTAATTAAAACAAAAAACGGTTCGAGATTATTCCCAAACCGCTATTGCTTATACATATTGTTGGCGTGTCGTTTTATTTCTTTCCAACAAACTTAATTCCTGTTAATTCTGCCAAATCTTTTTTCATACAGTAATATCCTTTTGGGTATTCATTTCAATGGTAGGCACAGAATATAAATGGGTCTATGGTTTTCCAAGGAAATCCAAGTGGTTCTGTATTTGTTATTTTATTCTTTACTAAGGTAGTTAAAGACCTCAAAAAGAAATTTACAGATTCGCATTATAGCTATTTCCTCTCTATAATTTAAGACCTTGAAATCAACAATTATAAAGATATCATTATCAATATGTGTATTGATATGGAAATGAATTCAATTGAATTCATTTCCATAAAAAGTTACCCCGCATTATAGTAAAACCGTTCGTGAACGATTTGTCCATTTTCCCATTTCTGTATAGCAACTTGTTCCATCGACATACGACTACCTCCTTTGAATGTCAAGTCCATAGTTACCTCAATAAGTACTTTTCCTTTGGCACTATCTTCAGCCATTGCTTTGATTTCCAAACCATGGAATGCCTCTACACTGCCAAGGAATTCTTCTTCCGACACTCTACATGCATTCTTTCCCTCTCTGGTGCCTTTGGGTTCTTCCATAACTACATTTTCTGCATAATAAGTCTCAAAGGCTTGCATCAATTGTCCTTGACCCACTTGATTGTAAAGGTCTGTTGCTCTTTCTAAATTTGTCATTTTATTTCATTTTCGATTAATAATTCATTATTTTATTAAAAGCAAATTTAAGTACTCAATATTATCTGGGCATTCACCTAGATTAACAAATGAAGATAAATAAGAATTATTTTGAACGAGTCATTTGACCTCTAATGATACTTAGTGCTTGTGGAGTTATTCCCAAATAAGATGCAATCAATCGTTGGGAAATACGATTAGGTAATTTGGGTATGTATTCAAAAAGTAATTGTAGCGATCTAATGCCGGTGAACCCATTAACATGAAGACTCTGCGTTGTAGTTTTCCCATTGTTACTTAAACCGCAGGCACATCAATACTGGCCTTCTCCTTTTCTTATTTCTACTTTGATAGGTTTTCTATCAGCTATTTTTGGTTTGTCCATCTTGATGTTTTTATATTTTTTTATAATAAATATTTCCCTTCCATAGGTTCTATTTTTGGTGGTAAATCCGACTCTCCTAATACTTCTTTCAGGTTTATTTCTATTGTTCTGGAAAGCGCATCTATTGGTGTGTCATTCGGATGATTTTCAAACGGATTTTCTATATGTCTTCCCAAATACTCAAGTAGTATGAATACATACCCGATTAAAAATGATAATGGTAAAAACCATAAATCAAAATATCCAGCCAAACTCAATGGTAATAAAATTAGAAAAACCCAAATAGCATATTGCATATACCAATTATACTGCATCGGAAAAACGGTATTCTTTATACGTTCAGACTTTCCAAGTGCATCATTAAAATTCTCCATAATGGTATCAAAGCTTAAATGTCTAAAATCTTCAAAATATTTTTGTTCATATAAAGCTTTAATATCGAGTACTTGGTTTTTCAATATCGCCAATGGGATGTGTTGTTCCTGTTGTAATTTGTTTAATTCATCCTTGGATATAAATGGAGCAATGGTTTCTTTCCATTCAGATTTTCTAAGGTGCTTATTTACAGCCCAAACAAAAGCCATATGCCTATAAATTAATCTCTTTTGAGCAGATATAATATCCTCTTTTGTAAGCTCAGAATTCCATTGCACACTAACAAGGCTAATTACTTTAAGGGCAAAGTATCGACTATCATTAACTAATTTTCCCCAAATTTTTCTGGCTTCCCACCACCTGTCATAAGCTGAATTATTTCTAAAACCAATCAAAAAGGCGAGTGCGGTACCAACCACCCCTGTAGGATAGGTGAGCTGCTGAAGTTTTTCTGGACCAAAATACTTTGCACAAAAAAAGGTAATAATGCAAGTCGCCACCAAAAACCACATATTCTTTTTGGTAAAAGCATATAGTTTCGAAATCTCTATTCTTCTAGTTATTATCATGATTACTAATAATGTATTATGTCTAAAATTTATTCAAAATTCTGTCTTTTACCAATGGCGACACCTTACTTCCTATCAATTCTATTGATTCCATTAATTTCTTGTGAGGAATATTCACGTCCATTTGAAAGGTGAATCTTGAGATTCCTCCAAGTGCCTTACTATGCCGAAGTATTTTCTCTGCAACTTCCTCTGGGCTTCCAACAAACAATGCTCCAAGAGGACCATTTTGAGCATCAAACCCTGCTCTTGTAACAGGAGGAAAACCACGTTCCTTTCCTATTCTGGTAAACATCTCCGCGTAGCCAGGATAAAAACCTTGAATAGCTTCCGCTCGGGTATTTGCTACATAACCCAATGAGTGTAATCCTACCTTTAATTGTTCTGGCGCATAGCCTGCTTCTTTTCCAGCTTGTCTGTATAAATCAATAAGCGGTTTGAATCGGTGTGTTTCACCTCCAATAACGGCAACCATGAGGGGCATGCCCAAAGTTCCCGCTCTTGCAAATGAAGCGGGCGTACCTCCAACTCCGAGCCAAATGGGTAATTTATTTTGTTGAGGACGGGGATAAATGGCTTGATTATTAAGCGGAGGACGAAATTTACCTGACCAAGTGACAAATTCATTATCACGGATTTTAAGTAAGAGTTCTAATTTTTCAGAGAAAATTGCATCATAATCATGCAGGCTAAAACCAAAGAGCGGAAAAGATTCGGTGAACGAACCTCGTCCAGCAACGATTTCTGCTCTCCCCTTTGAAATTAAGTCTAAGGTTGTGAAATTTTGAAAAACCCGAACGGGGTCTGCCGCACTAAGTACTGTTACGGCACTCGTCAAAATGATTCGCTTGGTACGCGAAGCGGCTGCCGCCAATATCATGGCAGAAGCCGAATCCAGAAACTCTTTTCGGTGGTGTTCGCCAATACCAAATACGTCTAAGCCAACTTTATCTGACAGTTCAATTCTTTCGAGGAGTTCTCCTATTACTTGTGAAGCACTTATTTCATTATTTATTGGTGCTGCTGCAAAGCTATCTATTCCTATTTCCATCTGTTTACTTATTTTCGTAATAAGAAAGCGCCCCTGATGGACATTGTGAAACTTGATTTTCAAGATCTTCTGTTGAAGCGTTTTCAATATCAATCCATGGAGATGCTTTAGGGTTATATACTTTGGGTAATATTTTGACGCATACTCCTGCATGTTGACAAATCTTTGGTTGCCACTTTATGGTGATTTCACCGTTTGAATATTCTTTGTTCATCTCGGTTTATTTAATTTTAAGTAATGAATTATAGGATTCTATATTCGAAAACAATAGAAATATGTTCATAATAATTGCAAATGCAGCGCCTCCAATGCCTGGAAGATCTAAGAAAAGATGAAATAAAAATGCATTTAATATTACAGGGAATACAACCACTAATGCTAGTGATTGATACTTATTGGCAAGCAATAGAACTCCAGCAACGATTTCAACGATTGCTACTATGACCATTATGTAGCCACTTTTAACAAGTGTCCCCATAAATTCACCTGCTACTTCAGGTAATGGCGGCATTGGCATAAACTGTAGAAATTTGTTTAGCCCGAATATGACTAACATTAATCCAAATAGGATTCTGACAATTAATTTTGCTTTATTCATTTGTACTAAAATTTTGATTTGTACAAATGTCAGTACTCATAAATACCTATGCATTCATGTAGATTAACAAATCACAGAATTGTTTTATTTTTTCTGGTTATTTCTCCTCGAATAGTACTCAAAGCTTGTGGAGTAATACCTAGATAGGATGCAATCATTCGCTGAGGAACTCTATTGGGTATTTTAGGGTATGTTTCTAAAAACAATTCATAGCGGTCTTTTGCTGAAGCACTCATTAACATGATTACTCTTCTCTGTAAGACAGCAACACGTCTTGATAAAAGATTGACATTGTTTTTTAGCTGATCAATATTTAGCTCAGATCTAATTAGTAAGCTTCTATCCAAAATAATTACTTCTGATTCTTCAACGCAATCAATAAAAAGTTTAGCCGGTTGATTAAACTCTTGAGACTCAATATCGGCAATCACCCAACCTTCAGGAGCAAACATAAAAATGTGTTCTTTCCCCTTATCGTCAATAGTATAGCTTCTTAATAATCCTTTTTTAACAAAGAAAGCTTTAGAGCAATTTTCTCCCTCCCTCTGAAGGGTGTCACCTTTACTAAAATGTCTGGTATTCTCGTCCGAGTCAAGACTTAATATTTCGTTAATGTTTTCCATTCTTTTTTAATACATGCCAACGTCTCAGTGGTATGTGGCAGTGTGAAGAACGAACACTGACATCATGACCACATGTTTTATGCTGGCTTCTTTTCTTCGATTTCATTTGCTATTTCATCCCATAAACAAATTCGTAATTTTAAAGCCTCTTTTGCTGTTTCTAATACATCCTTCCATTTATCAAGATTTGTTCCACATAATTCAGAAATCATTTCAAGAGAAAGAGGGCCGTGTTCATCTCCGTCCAATTCAATATGTCTTTCCAAGTAGTATGTCAATTTTGGAAAACTATTCTTATCAGTTTTTTTGGATTGTTTGATGATTTGAATAAACATATCAGGAATCAAATCTTCTCTTCCGAAAGTAAATGCGGACGCAATTTTATGAACTTCTTTGCTTTTGATTAAATTAAATGAAAATGCCAGAAACTCCTTTTCAGCAATTTTCAAATTAGATTTGGATAAGGTTTTATTAACATCATTAATATTCTCTGTACTATTCACAAGACTTAGTACTTTTTCAGTGTTTGCGTTGACTTCATTCATTGCTTCTAAGTACATTTCAAAATGACTTTTGGGAACACCATTTTCATTTATGTCACTTTCTTCTCCAAGTACTATTTCATTGATAAAACGTGCTGTCTTGGCATTTTTCACTGGTTTCCATGGGATTGCTACACATGTTAAATGATGTTGAAGAGATTTTAACAATGACATGAAATCCCAAACAGCATACACATGTTTTTCCATGAAAATCTTTATATCTTCTAATTCAGATAATAAACTGTAAAGTTTATGATTTCGTAGATTATTTCTGAATTCGAGTATTTCCATTTCAATTAACTCTATTTGATTCATTAGTCTTTATTATTTGTATTGGTAACATTCATTTTACAGCATCGGTTTAAGCTTTTATCATTTTTTTACTTACAAACAACGATTCTGCGGATATGGGTTGACGTGAGAAAAATGCGCGTTATCGGCTTTTTTTTCTCACGTTTACCTATATCTGCAGTTGTGCTGTCGTCCGACCCTTGGGGAGGAGGATGGCACAACTGCGGCAAGCCGCAGAATCGTTGAGACAGCATCCGACCGCAGGGAGTATGCTGTCTCAACTTATTTATAACCGCACCTTTTTTTTATAACTATTCCCACTTTTATAATTCCCGCTTATTCCATAATCAACTAATAACCAATCCCTAAAAAATATAATTATATTTTGCTAGCCGTGTATAAACGAGTGTTATCTGAATAAAAACGTTTATAAGAAAACTGGCGTCACATACTAAACGACCAGCTTTCATGAAATTCAAATTGATGAACATTAACGTAAGTGACTTTACAGAAACGGGTATAGGTACAATTGATCTTTTGATATGAACACATTATCAATCCAAATATAGAAAATAAAACTATGTTACAAAGAACTTGTTTTCGGTTGAAGTAAATATAATCATTATACTATAAATTAATAAGACTTCGATATATTTCCATGTAGCCGTTTAAGGAATGTCTGTTTCATTATTTCCTATAAATAGTTATTATTTTACCAATAATATATCCCTATTACTTTAATTTGGGGATACTCAGAATTATATTTGCCAGAGTGACTTGTCCCTACGTTAAAGAATAAGATGTAAATGGTTTCAAACTTCTCAAGAGAATAAGACCACAATAGAGTTATTATAATTTATTACAATATATTAAAAACAGCAATTAGCTAAGCCTGAGCACTCTTTTGATTCCAATACTTCAAAATTCAATTTTAACTGATATAGTTAGAAACTGTCTCTTATACACATCTGACGCTGCCGACGAAGAGGATAGTGTAGAT
>CAJXUU010000322.1 GCA_913061325.1 uncultured Saprospirales bacterium
GAAGAAGGGAAAAAGATCAAGCAGAAGAATGTAACTTTATTATTGTTTCATTCCTAAAGCATTCTTTCCAGTTTTTTAGCCTCAGCATCTTTTTGTGCGCCATACGTCATTCCGATCGCCATTCCGACACCGATTCCAACTGACAGCCCAATGCTTGTCCCTAAAGCAGGATCAAAAGCTACTCCTATAGATAGGCCTAATCCAGCTCCAAAGATCATCCCATAGATCATTCCTAATTCGGTGTAATGATTTTCAGCCGTTAAAGAAAATTCCTCTTTTAGAAAAGCTACAAATTCAGCAAGTTTTTGCTTGTAATACTTTTTCTTGTTTTCTGTTGATGCCTCCAACTTCAATAAAGACAGTTTCTCTTGAATTATTTGCGTTTCGCTTTCAGAAAATTCTCTTTTCTCCAATGATTCCAATGTTCTAATAAAGCAGTTATAAACCTTCTTTTCAGCTTTCTTATCCGCTTGAGATCGTAAAGTATTTAATAGCTCAGAAGCCTTTTTTATGTTCATACTACTTTTATTTTATCATGCTTAGTTAGAATATTCAACAGCAATAAACCCTAAACGATATTACTGTACTTTTCCCAATTTTCATAAGTCATTTCAAATTTTATTTCTCCATCTCCGTGGATTCCAACTTCTGTCCAGCCTGCTTTCCTGTAGAATGTTTCCGCTCGTGTTTTGGGAGAAGTTCCTAACCAAACATTGGATTTTGTTTGTTTAAAATACCAGTCAAGCATCATGTCATGAAGTCTTCTTCCGATGCCTTTTTTCTCAAATTCTGGTTTTAAAAACAAAGCCCAAATATTATTATCCTTTAAATCTACAATAGAAAACCCAACAATATGATTGTCAATTTCACAGACCCACCCGTTACCTCTAGTTGATATAAAATCTAAACAATCTTCGTCCGTTATTAAATCCGGATTTGATAGCGGATTCTCGGTTACAGCGTTTCTTACGATTTGGATTTGTTTTATGTCTGCTGCTATTGCTTCTCTATAAATCACTACTCCTTTGTTTAAAATTTATGATTATTAATATCAAATATACGCCTGCTATAATAGCGCCTTCATTGTAATAGCGTCTATTCTTTTTACTCTATTCACTGTAAATCTACGCCAAAATATGTTTGCTACTTTCGTACAATTGTTCTCTATGGTCTGGGTGAGCGATATCTATAAGTAATTTCACTCTTTCGTCAATCGTTTTTCCATATAGATTTGCAACTCCAAATTCAGTGACCACATAGTGCACATGGGCTCGTGTAGTTACTACCCCAGCTCCCTTTTTAAGAAATGGAACAATTTTAGAAATTCCACTTTTAGTTGTTGAAGTCAATGCTATTATTGGTTTTCCACCTTTTGAAAGAGATGCCCCTCGAATAAAATCCATTTGTCCACCAACACCTGAAAATATTTTATTACCTATTGAGTCGGCACAAACTTGACCCGTGATATCTATTTCAATTGCGCTATTAATGGCCACTACTTTCGGATTCTTTTGAATAACAGCTACATTATTTACGTATTCAAAATCGAGCATTTGTACCATTGGATTATCATCAATAAAGTCATACAACTTTTTGCTCCCAACCACAAAAGAAGAAACGATCATTCCTGGGTGCTTTTTTTTGCGTGATCCATTGATTACTCCTTTCTCAATTAAAGGCAAGACCCCATCAGAAAACATTTCTGAGTGTATTCCCAAGTTTTTGTGACCCTCAAGATGTGATAAAACAGCATTGGGGATGGCTCCAATTCCCATTTGAAGCGTGGACCCATTCTCAATTAATTCACTAACATTTTTACCGATGGCCTTATTTTTATCACCCAACTCAGAATAAGTTACTTCCGGAAGTGCCTCAGATTTTTCTACTTGAATATTAATTTTACTGATATGAATAAGCCCATCACCATGTGTTCTTGGCATTTGATCATTTATTTGAGCAATCACCATCTTAGCACATTGAGTAGCCGCGAGCGATATATCCACTGAAGTACCTAATGAGCAATAACCATGTTTATCCGGAGGAGATACTGTTATGAGGGCTACATCAATGGGGATAATTCCTTTTCTAAATAAAGCGGATACTTCACTCAAGAATATCGGAATATAACTGCCAGTTCCGTTTTGAATATTATCTCTAATATTGGCCCCTACAAAAAAGGACTTGATCGTAAATGATGCATGATATTCTGGATTAGCATATGGTGCCTCTCCTTCCGTATGAATCTGATAAATACTAACATCCCTCAATTCTGAATGACGCTCTGTCATTGCATTAATCAAGCATTTAGGCACTGCGGCCGCAGAATGCACAAATACATTGTTCCCACTTTTAATATTCTTTACAGCTTCTGTTGCAGTCGTTGTCATCAGTTTGGTTTTTCAATGAGTTTACCATGGATAAGATACATAGAAATTATTGATTAGTACTTGTTACGTGCAGACTATAAAGACATATTTTTATTATACTTGATTATTACTTGTTTTCAATTGTTGTTCTCCTCCACGAGTTTCGTAAAGTGGATGAGATTGTCCTCATGGTACACATAGCAAAAGTAAATTCCATGAGGCATGTTGTCCAATTGCATCGTATTATTTTCTAACGACACTCGATTCATAAATTTATCACCTTTCGGAGCTTTTCGCTATAAAATCAAGATGGTGTTGACGTGTGCCACAAACTTTGAAAGTTACTACTTCCCCAGTCATTATGTATGACACATTGTTGTGCTTAGTACCTACTTATTAGTCTTTAAAACTAATGTCAAAAATGATATTTGAACAATAAAACCCTGATTTTTCAATTGCTTTTCTTGAAGCAATATTATCTAATGTCGTTGAGCAAATTGGTTTTCTACCAGCTTCCAACACTCTGTTAACTTGCATTTTCATGATTTGTGTTGCAAGTCCTCTACCTTGAAAATTACGATTTACAATAATACCTAGGTCTGCAATTTCAGGCTGGGAATCACTCATTCTACATTCACTTGTTGCTATGATTACATTTACCTCTTTAAGCATAAAAATTTCTTTTCGGGCTACAAGGTTTTCTGTATAACCAAATGTGTCGTCCATACCAACCTGTTCTTTAAGGAATTCCTTTACTGCAGGAATATCATCTGTTGCAACCAACTCAATATTTAAGTTTGTATCAACTTCAATTTCTTTATTCAAATGCTCAAAACAAAAGGTATTTGTCTTTATTGATTTTGAGTTAGACAAACAGGCGTTAAATGCCTTTGGTTCATTTGAACTTAGACTTGCTGAGTTAATCATTTTTGTTGCAATTAACTCCTTAACGACATTATCCATCCATGATAGGTGGTCCTTAGTAAGAAATATCTGAGTCAAACATCCTGTTTCGTTAATACAACAATATCCAAAAGTGCTGTTATTGTCTTCAATAAGATAATGCTGAGAAGAGCCAATGTAAAGCTGTTCCCACATTGCGTCAATTGGAGCTGTTAATGAAAGGTATAGCTGTGTCCTTAAGATATTAATTGCTTCTGTATTTTCTGTTTTTATAAACTCCATCACTATGTGTATTTTTTTATTATATATTCTTTAATCTGTTTTAAAGGGAAATCTCTATAAACCCCTAAATAGTTTAATGCAATTCCATCTAATTCAGCAATAAACATATGGCTCTTAACCAAAGAATTTTTTGAATCTATTTTATCGAAAACCTCTTTAGTCTTTTTAAATATAAATGATGACCTTTCTTTAATTAAGTCATCCAACACTTCTCTAGTATTTGGTTGAACTATAACATTCATATTAAACTGAAAGAATAGCTTATCTGCTTCTAATTGCGAAAAGAATGATTCCAATAATTCAACTAGCTGTTCATTAGGATTTTGATTTATGTTATCAATTGTATTTATCCCTACAATTAGCTTAGTTGTTTTCAGGAAAATCTCTCTTAATAATCCATCCTTGGACTTGAAGTGATGGGAAATTAATCCTTTGGAAACATTTGCCTTTTCGCATACTACAGAAAGTGGAGTATTCTCATACCCTCTTTCAGAGAATAATCTAGTGGCTATCTCAATCAATTGTTCTCTCTTATTCATAAAATTTAAATCTCTTCTAAGAAACTGACCGTTCGTGCAGTCGGTGCAAACATAAGAACATTTCTTTAATCAGCAAGAGAATTATTTTTTTGCGGGAAATTTATGAGTGAGGAGGCTTCCTTTGCATTAAGCACAATGGTTGGAGAGGGTATCGTCTTCTTCCCGTTGGGAGGTGTAGAATCAGGTCAAGGGGCTTATCCCAACGAATCAAGACCAAACAGAGGATGACAGAATGAAGCCTTATGATGAGTCTCATGTTACCACCAGTTTCTCTATTTCATTATTTAGTTCTTTCAAAAATGGTGAACTTTCTTGCCTGACAATAATCTCTTTCTTTTTATTTTTCAATAATTCACTAAAGTAACTGTCTTCAATATTTACATCTACTATCATTCCGCCTTTAGCCAACACATCCCTTGCTATTACTTGAGGTAATGTCGTTGCACCAGAAGTTCCGATTACAAATAAAATTCCAGTATATTGAGAAATTTTAAGAGCACTATCTTTTTTAAAATGTTTTTCATTATAATATTCATCAAACCACAATACGTGAGGTCTCAAATCTTCGTCACATTTCGGACATCTTAATGCTTTCCATTCAGACTATGTGATAATATCCTTATTTTTGTCAATTAGATTAATTTCCTTAGGAAACGGATAAAGATCTTTTGAACATTCATCTCCACATCTCACAAAATCAAAGTCTCCGTGAATTAAGAATGTACGTTCTTCCGAATTACCAGCTTTTCTATGTAAACTGTCAACATTTTGAGAGATTAAGGCAAATTGTTGACCTAACTTGTCTTCAGTTTCTTTTAACAATAAGTGACTTGGATTAGGCTTTGCTTTTTCAGTAACAGATTTTCGATAAAGAAAACATTTCCACACTTCTCGTGAAGCAAGATTGAACATTCGAAGTGTACCAATTTCTTCCGCCTTGTAGTTTTTTTTGACCCTGAAACCCAATATCCATCCCTTCCTAGAAATGTTGGTATCCCACTTTCAGCAGATAGTCCTGCTCCAACTAAAAAGGAGATTTTCTTCCCCTTTAAAAGGCAAAATTTAAGCTGTTCTACTATTCTTTCGTTTATCATAATTCTAATTGGTGGTAACAACGTCCCTTGATAAGAGTAGCAGAGACAAAGGAGCTATTACTTTTTATCTATAGTTTGGCTCAGTTATTTTTACATTACAGAATAATCCTAACAGATTTACCAAAATCAATTATTTTATCCTTCTTTATAAACCCTAACCCAGTCGACATACATGTACTGAGGGAATGTGGAGGTAGAGTCTGGCCGACCGGCGTATTTACCGCCAACAGCAACATTCAAGAGAATAAAAAATTCTTTACGAAACTCAGATAGTTCAACAGCCGTAATTGGCATTGATGCGAATTGTTCGCCATCAACAAGCCAAGCAATCCTAGTTGCATCCCACTCCAATTCGAATATATGGAATTCATCGGCAAAAGTGCCCTGTTCCAGTTTGAAGGAAGCCGCGCCCATCATTCCATGTGAGCCGGATGCGTCAGCATAGTGAGCATTAGCCTCGATAACCGCATCGTCTTTGGAGCCATATAGTTCCAGAATATCGATTTCACCAGATTGTGGCCAGGAAGTGTCACCGCCATTTTCGTCGATGTTTGTGCCAAGCATCCAAAACGCAGGCCAGATGCCTGCACCTTGCGGAAGCTTCATCCGAGCCGCTATCTTTCCGTACTTCCAGCTCTGCTTATTCGCTGTATGCAATCGGGCCGACGTGTATTGATCTATCCCATGAACATCGCCTTCGTGTATGGCTTTGATAACGAGACAATTGTCTTCGATATAGGCATTCTCATTGCTGTCCGTATAGCGTTGCCATTCATCATTAAAGCGCCCGGCTTCCACCACCTGGAAATTCCAATTATTCTTATCAATGGTTTCGGTCTCAAATTCATCTGACCAGGATAACTTCCAATCCAAGCCTGGTTGGTAAGAATCTTCATCTGTTAGAATTGAAGTCTCATTATTATTGGCAATTTGATTTTCTGTTTCTAATTCAATTTTTGCTTCGCTAATTTCATTTTGCTTTGGTTGATTATTGCATGATACCATATGGAATATGATTAATAGTAAATAGATGTTCTTCATTTTATTTTTATTTCTTCTTCTATTGTTTGATGAGAAAGGTCTTGCATATGCGACTTAATCAGATTTTGCTAGGCATGACCGTCATATACAATATTAGTGGCTGCCTTCTTTATTCTTCATTTTAAAATAACAAGTTAAATACTATTTGATGAATTATCCACACCACTAATATTAATAAATACGGTTGAAAATTCTTTCCATTTTTTCTGTCGAAAAGTATTAATCCTATGAGAATGAGGTATATTAATCCATACTGCGCATTTTGAGTAATATTCTCTGACAATCCTAAAATTAGTGGTCCAATTCGCCCAATCAATTTGTGCATTGCTAAAAAAATGTACAATTAGAAATAAAAATACAAGTGATTTTTTTTATAGTAATTAGTTTCATTATATCTATAAATTCTAAATTAG
>CAJXUU010000323.1 GCA_913061325.1 uncultured Saprospirales bacterium
ATCTACACTATCCTCTTCGTCGGCAGCGTCAGATGTGTATAAGAGACAGTGTTAGTAGTGTTTTTTATTCCAGTGATAGGAGTGTTGCTGTATCGATTGATTGGAATTAGTGTAAAAAGAGATAGATTCTTCAAAAGAGCAAAAATATTTGATAGTAGCTATAACAAGCCTATTGACAGCTCCAAAATCCCCCAAAGTAAAATACCATTAGCTACATTGCTGAATAGGAATCATTCCTCTGCCATCTCGTATCGTAATAATGTAGATACACTTAAAAACGGAAAAGCTTCCTTTGAGTATGTTTATAAAGATTTAGAGCAAGCATCGTCTTCCATCCATCTTGACTTTTATATCATAGAAACAGGAATTGTTTTAGACAAATGCCTTAAAATTCTTGAGAAGAAATGCAAGGAAGGAGTTAAGGTCCGGTTAGTTTATGACGCATTTGGCACAGTAGAACAATATAAAGAATCCTTCAAAAAGCTAAGTGCGATTGGTGTAGAAGTAAGAGTATTTATGCCGTTCAATTGGCTCAAATATTACATGTACCTTAATTATCGTAATCATCGGAAAATTATCATCATTGACAACAAAATTGCATATACTGGAGGGATGAATATCTCTGATAAAAATTTAGATGGAGATCCTGATCTTGGTATTTGGAGAGACACTTATATAAGAGTCGAAGGTGATGCAGCGGTTAATTTTGAGCGAGTATTCTACAATGATTGGAGGCTAAGTGGAGGTGATAAATATAGCCTGACTCAGCCTAAATTGAGTCATGATGGAAATATTCCCGTCCAAGTGATAGCAAGTGGTCCTGATAGTGACCATTGTGGTATTATGCAAGAATACTTCACCCTCATTACTGATGCTGTAGATTATGTCTATATCAGTTCACCCTATTTTATACCTGGAGAGGCTATCATGACGGCTCTGAAAACATCTGCTCTTAGCGGTGTTGATGTGCGCCTGATGTTACCTCTTAATTCAGATTCGAGATGGATGAGATGGTGCATGTTTACCTATCTGGATAAACTCCTCGCTAGCAATGTAAAAGTATATCTCTATCATGGTGGATTTCTTCATAATAAGACCATTATAAGTGATGATATTGTAGCATCAAATGGTACGGCCAATGTTGATGTGCGCAGTTTCGAGACTAATTTTGAAATCAACGCAATAGTCTACGATAATCAGACAACCATTGAACTTAAGCAGCATTTCTTTGAAGATATGGATGAGAGCATAGAACTAACTCTCGAAAGCTTCAGGAATAGAAAAGATAGAAATAAACTTATGGAATCATTCGCAAGATTAACAAGCCCAATGCTCTGACTATTATTTAATTTAACGGCTGGAATTATTGCTTTTGTTTAAAGACAAATAGGTAAAGACTCTTCCAAAGAATTGTCCGTACACTACTGTCCCAAAACACCCTTTATACTTAGGTTATAAATTTTATTGGTAAATAGTAGGTGTTTTGAAAAATAAGAGGAAGCCAGTATTGAGAATACGACTTCCTCTTAAAAAACCCCAAAAAACCAATTGTTTTATTCTATTTTCTTTTTAATTATCGTGTTTGATACCTATTGTTTAGTCTATCTGAATACAAAGATGGAGTCTTTTTTCTATTCCTTGTGTAACTTGAGTTACACAAGGAATTAAATTGACGACTCGAAGTGCTACTACTTTTGAATGGGTTTAGGTTCTTTTTATGGGCTCTTCTATATTCATATAACCACTAAGAAGGCCTGAAAACCCAATGGAATACATCCTTTTACTTATTGCTGAATAAAAAATCTATCCAATAAATTTGACACAGTACTATTGATATGTTTATCTGGGTCACTTAATCGATCCCAACTAGGTCCATAAGCAGCACCATGCCAGATGATAGTATTGGTACGAGTATCTATCATATCGACTACTATAGATCCTTCTTCATATGATATTACTCTATCGATACATTTTGTTCCACCCTCCCATCTCAGATAATCATCTCTACATTCTTGTACATATTTCTTATTGGTATTCTTTACAAAGTATTTTACCAATAAATCAGCATTTTCATTATTTGTCAAATTTCTACTTCGTAAGGTTTTTTGGATTGCATTTTTGATTCTAATTTGCATTATAGGATTGATATCATCTCCACAATTATCTTCCAAGGTATATGATGCAAATTGACTTGCGTCGACACTTCCAAGACTGTCTGTAAGGTACTGAGTTGAAGAACATGAGGCCAGTCCGATAATAATGATGGAAAAGAATAAATATTTAATATAATTCATGGTTTTATTTCTATTATATAATCGAATATTTTTAGTTCAATGGTTGCGTGCGGCGAACATTTTAAAGCCTTGCTTCATTTTCAAATATGCTCTATGGAATTTTTGTAGATCCAAGGATAATTGTTGATGTACTTTTTGTAAAGCGTCACTACTTTCTCCTTCAGATATTGATTTTTCTGCATCATTTATCCGCTGGTAGACGGATTCCAATTGTTCTTGTTTTTTCTCTAATATAGCTTCGTATTCATCGATAAATTCCATCCTCTGGAGATTCTCTTTGTCCTTATCAAATACTTTATTCAACTCTTTAAAGAAGAATAATATCTCATCCCTATAGAAGTCCAATTTCCTTTTCCATTGAACGTGGTCTTTATGAATTTCTTCAATATTATACATGTCGATTTGATTGCTTTTTGATCATTCAAAATTCAACCTATTGAATAATAAATTGGTTGATCTAAATCACTTTGTGAACTGATGCTCATCACCAATAAAATTCTTTTTCACATATACTTTTACAATTGAAGTGATTTAAAAGCATAGGTTAAAATGATTTGTATATGCTTGGTTTATAAGTTGAAGCGATTTTTAAGAAGTATAGCCATAGCTACGCGACGAAAAAATTGGGAAAACTTGATTATCAATGATATGCAAAGGAATTAACATTATGTTTTTAAATCACTTCATTACCTAGAAACAATGCCAATGGAGTATATTCCGAATAAAATAGTTGACTTTTTGGAAGAGACAGGGAATTTCTCCGAATTTACGGGTCGTTTTTTTAAGCAAGCATTTCGACGACCTTTTGAGTGGAAAGAAATGATACATCAGTGTTATATAATAGGAGTTCAATCACTGTTTTTAGTTGCATCTACGGGTTTTATAATGGGATTGGTTCTTACACTACAAGTACGTCCAACAATGGTCCGTTTTGGAGCATCTGCATTCATGCCAGATATGATTGGTATTTCGTTCATTCGAGAAATTGGTCCCGTATTGACCGCTCTTATTTGTGCTGGAAAAATAGGTTCTAGCATCGGAGCAGAATTGGGCTCTATGAAGGTTACTGAGCAAATCGATGCTATGGAAGTATCAGGAACCAATCCGTTTAAATATCTTGTAGTAACCCGAGTTTGGGCATGTATCATTATGTTGCCCTTTTTAGTCATTGCAGCTGATGTGGTTGGTCTTTTTGGCAGCTATTTAATTGAGAATATGAAAGGCGAAGTGACATTCGAATTATACTTCAACAGAGTTTTCGAAGTATTATTGATAGGTGATGTGGTACCTGCTACTGTAAAATCTTTCTTTTTTGGATTGGTAATCGGGATAGTTGGATGTTATAAAGGATATAACTCCGAAAAAGGAACCGAAGGAGTAGGAAGAGCCGCTAATACTGCGGTTGTAGTTGCATCACTTTTATTATTTGTAGTAGATTTCTTTGCTGTACTCATTGCTGATATATTTTATGTAATATGATTAAGGAAGAATCAAATAACATAAAAGAGTCTCACAACGAGAAGAAACCTTTGATTGAAATCAAAAACTTAAGAAAATATTTCGGCAGCAATGAAGTTCTAAAAGGGATTGATTTACAATTATTTCCTCAAGAAAATGTAGTTATTCTTGGTAAGTCAGGATCAGGGAAATCTGTTTTACTAAAATGTTTAGTAAGATTAATGACCGTCGATGAAGGAGAAATAATCGTCCTTGGCAAAAGTATTCCCGATCTTAATCAAGAGGAATTAGATCAGATTCGAACAGAAGTTGGTTTTCTTTTTCAAGGATCAGCGTTATATGATTCGATGACGGTAAGAGAAAATTTGAGATTTCCTCTCCGGAGACACCCAGAAAGAAAGCTTGGGGAAAATGAAGAGAAATTAATAAAAGATGCGTTACAAAGTGTGGGGTTGGAACATGCTATTGATCTTATGCCTGCTGAATTGTCTGGTGGTATGAAAAGAAGAGTAGCTCTAGCTCGC
The DNA here is from genome assembly GCA_913061325.1 of uncultured Saprospirales bacterium. GTDB lineage: Bacteria > Bacteroidota > Bacteroidia > Chitinophagales > Saprospiraceae > CAJXUU01. The sequence continues at coordinate 4,277 of CAJXUU010000323.1, forward strand.
ACATTAATATTGAAACCAAAAATCATTCTATATGATGAGCCTACTACAGGATTAGATCCGATCACAGCGAATGAAATTATACAACTCATGCTTAAGATACAGGATGAACTGAACACTTCTGCTTTAATCATTACGCATGACATGGATTGTGCAAGAGTAATCTCTAATAGAATGATAATTCTGCAAGATGGAGTACACTATGCTGAAGGGACATACAGCGAATTATCACAGTGCAGGGATCCAAAAGTGAAAGCATTTTTTAAAGAAGTACAAAGTAGATAATATGAAACGATCAAAATCAAATAATATCAAACTTGGAGCACTAGTACTTATCACATCTTTAATTTTTGCATTTGGAATTTTTAAAATCAGTGGAACTGGTGGTTGGACAGGAAATAAAATTACTATTTATGCGGATTTTAGTGATGTGAAAGGATTACTAATTGGGAATAATGTAAGATATTCTGGTATTACAATAGGAGATGTAGATAATATTCAAATTATATCGGATACAACTGTGCGAGTGGTTATGTCCCTTGAGGAGAATTCTAAAAAGTATTTGAAATCTAATATAAGAGCTGATATAGCAACAAACGGCTTGGTAGGTAATATGCTTGTTAACCTCTCTCCAGGTAAAGGAAATGCTCCGGTCATAAAAGATGGAGATTTCGTAATGATAAAGCAGACAGTGGAGCTTTCAGAGATGCTGGGCACCTTGTCTTCTGCCAATGATAAGATTGATGAGATATCCACAACTCTTCTTGAAATTACAAGAAAAATCAATGTTGGAAATGGAACCATATCTCAGTTGATAAATGATAGTCAGATAGCTTCCAATCTAAAGTCAACGACTAAAAATTTACATTTGACTACAGAACAACTAAAGGCCTCTTCAGAAAGTGTTAACCTCCTATTGAGTGGGATTTCAGATGGAGAAGGAAATATAGGATATCTCCTCAAGGACAATAGTTTGAAACAGCAAATGGAAAGCATATCTCAGAATATTGATTCTCTTTTAGTAGATCGAACTGAGCCTATTCTCAAAAATCTTGAATCTTCTTCTTTGGCTATTTATAATACGACCAAGGATTTAGAAGCAAAAATAGCAGAAATAGAGAAGTCCGACGGTCTACTAGGGACTCTCATGACAGATACAACTATTTCAAATGACCTTAAAGCAACGATGGATAATCTAAACGAGGGCACTAAAAAATTCGATGAAAGTATGGAAGCATTGCAGAATCATTGGCTTCTAAGAGGGTTCTTTAAAAAGAAAAAGAAGGAAACAGAGAAAGTAGAGAAGTACTGACTGGAGTTAGTTAAACCGATAAGTCAGCCCATTTTTAACTTGATAATTGATAGTTGGAACATCAATTGGAGGACGAGAATCATATAGGAAATGGAAATCCGTAGTAAAGTTGAGATTTTCAGTAATACCAAAATTTATTCTTGTATTATTTGATAAACGATAGTCTTTAAAATCAGAAGTGAGAGGTTGCGCATAAGTGGTGTTTCTGAAAGTGATCGTTTTTACGGGAGTTAAGGTGAATGACAAGTAGCTGCTGAGTCGGATATCTTTATTTGTAATCTCTGGAGATGAAAGTTCTTCATATTCGTGCATAGCTGCAATTCCCCAATAAATTTTTGCGTTTTCATAAGGAGATAACTTGAATCTCAATCCTGCACCATTTAAATACCGGGCAGTAATTTTTGTAACAGAGTTATATTGTACTTGGGTAAATAATTCGAGCCTGATTTTCGATGATAGTTTTCTATTGAATCTGAAATGCCCATATCCACTATTGTTAAAGCTTTCTCCACCTGCATTTACGATTTGGAAATTTCCAACAAGTAGATAGATATTTTTGGTAGTCTTCCACTGTACTTGACTCGCAAACTCTGCGGCTAAAAAAGATTGTGTGAATTTTGACGCAGATAATGACATACCTACTTTTCCTGAAAAACCTATTGTGTCAGTCGAGATTCGTTTATTTTCTACATTGATGATTTGAGCTGACATTTGACCTGAAGCCACTCCAATAATAAAAATAGAAATCAAAAGTCTATTCATGATTTTGGTTTTTAAGCACGGAAACTATTAGACTAAGATAGTAATTTCAAAGAAATAAGAAATCTTGAATGAGAATAGGTGTGTAGAACTTATTGCACATTTGCATAAAAAGTTGATCACTTTTACTTCTTTAGAGGAAACCAAAGAACTTAGTCTTTTAACAATGTCTTCTCTTACCAGA
>CAJXUU010000324.1 GCA_913061325.1 uncultured Saprospirales bacterium
CAGGCAATATACCTTGCTCGAGAAATTGAGTTTTGTCTATACCATTGAAGTCTAAAGTAGATATATCAAAATAATCCGCTAAATCTCTAGATGTAATTACTACAGGTATCCCCGGTATTAATGTAAATCTTTTAAAATTGGTGAGATTAGATGTAGTGATTAAAACTCCATTTGACTCAATGCTCAACCTTAGCCGCACATCATATTGCTTGAAAGAAAAATCATTTAAGGTCAAGCTCAAAAATAGATTATTGCTATTTCTTATACTCTCACTTTCCAACTGAGGTAAATTAGTATAATTAATTAATCATCCGCTCCTTTCAGATTGATTTCAATTAATTCACTAAAGTAATCTTGCTTCTGTTCTTCATAGATAGGTTTCACTTTATAAAATACTTTATCTTTATCAAGCACCGTTTCTGTAAGCATCTTCGAACTGCTATCTAACAATTTATATTTGCCCATTCTATTATCAGAATATCCTCTGTATATAAGTACATTTTTTAATCGAGAAATATCATTTAAATCCCAAGCTATTGTCACCTCTTTTGTTTCATCATTATAAGAGTAATTAACCGATTTAAATGGCTCAAACTTGGGTTCGATCTTTTTGAGCGTAAATCTCTTAGGCATGATGGCTTTAGATTTCAAATCTGCATCATCATAGGCGATTATTGTATATGCATAAGGCACATTGTAATCTAAATCCAATTGTAAGAAAGGTTCTCCTATATCCGTACTATCTAATATACCTACTAGTGTCCATGAATTTTCTAAGTTAATTGCTCGCCTAAAAATCTTATGGTTAACAACATCATCACTCCCACTTGGATGCCATGATATATACAAAGTATCACCTCTTTGTTCCATCTTCCCAAGATTTGCCATTCCTGGAGGAAAAATATCTGGTTTCTCAACCTTAATCGGCAGTGTAAAAGCTGACTTATTATCTCTGGTGTCTGTAGCATATAACTTGTAAAATACATGCTTTGTATTAAAATTAATATCAACAGTATCTCTAAAGATAGTATCTTTTGTAATCACACTATTTAGCAAACCATATTCTTGCTCGTCAAAGTTTGATTTGAATATTCTGTAGCCCCAAAGGTCATCTTCAGTATTGGACTTCCATTTTACTTCTATATTCCCTACACTATCTATATACGCTCCTATAACCTCAGGCACTAGGGGTGCAATCGTATCTTGTCCCATTATAAATACAGAAATAGAACCCACTGGTTTGCCTCTAAAAGGTACAGCCTCTACTCTGAAATGATTTTCTGTTTTTTCTAATGGAATCATGTACTCCCTTTCAGTATTACTAATTGAATCTGCGATCGTTATATACTGTCCACTATCATTATTGGCTCTGGTTATTCTATACGTCTTTACTAGTTTTGCCATTGCTTCTGGCATATACCATTTGATATGTGCATGATTATCCTCTGTCTGACTAGCATATTCTATAATAGGGGAGATTCTTATTCCTTCATATCCCTGTCCAGACACAATCTTGTTGCTATTAGAAACCGCTCCGAAATAATCAAAACCCTCTATTTTATACCAATAAGTTTTATCATTAACCTCTAATGTATCTCTATACGCAATCTGTAGGAGAGCACTCGTATCAGATATCAATCCTAAACTATTAGTTCTAGGTTTATTATTCACTTTTTGATATGTTACTCCATCTTCTGATTTTGATATCATATAACCCAAGTAAGCTCCTTGAAGCTTTGCGGCGTCCCATTTCAGGTTAACTTCCTTATTAGACCATTCTGGTAATATTTGTGGAATACTTGCCTCTTTATATTGTGAAGGATCTACGTTGATAATGATAGGAGAATTACCTGCTGATTTAATCTCAAATCTATAAGTATATTTTTCATCTACTGGCATCTCATATGCTAAACCTGCCAATTTAGCTATCTCAAAATCGTAAGAAATGGAATACATCAAAAAACCAAGAGAAAGACGATTAGCTCGATTCTTATCTCCTTTCAAATCAAATATTTTATCAAATTGATTCTTCTTTTCATCTGTATCTGGATAGATAATAGTTCTAGCTCCAACTGCAAAATCATAATTATAATCAGAAGCACTATTTTCATATTGTAACCAATCTTCCACCGCAGCTGGTTTTATTATCTCGCTTCCTATTGATTCTTCAATGCCTGTGCTAGATATTCTATACTTATTGATGGTAAATCCTGTTGATTGAGATGACAACCATTCTTCCCCGCTGTTAGGTTCCCATCTAAGTAATACCTTATTTTCAACGACCTTATGCGCTTGATGATCAGTAAGAAGTAATTGTGCATCCAGTTTAATTACTAATATCAGCAGAATGCATGCTAATAATATTCGTCTTGAGTTATTCATGAGTTATTTTTATAATAGCTAATAATTATTGAGCTCGTTATTCGCACAATATTCCACATTGTGTTCCAATTTTTAATCCAAGCGATGCTTTTTCTCCAAAGGCTATGGCCGTAATGTCTACATCCAAATAGGATGGTTTAAATAAATCAAACTCTACTTTAAATCCTATGCCTATATCCGGCAATGGAATACATGTTACATTGCCTCCTTCCAGAGCTACCAAGGCATACGCTCTACCTGTCGCTCTAAATCCATTTAATCCATGGGGAGAATCCCCAGAAAGTGAACATGCAGTAGCCTCATCGTACTTCAACAATGCTAAATCAAATCCAACTCTTGCAATCGCGTTGACTTTGAAACCTAATATACAAGAACCAAAGACACCTCCTACTTTCTTATCAATTTGGAATTTTGCCGTAGCTCCAAATGCTATGCCTGTCCCCATAGCTGGACCTTTACCACCACAGGTCATCTTATCTCTATTATCACTTGTAACATCTTGATCATCAGAGCCAAAGAATGCTATGACATCCGCTGGTGCTGGCGGAGCCCCTGGTATTGTCGTCCCTGTAAGGAAATAGGCGTCGGCTTGGACTATTATATTATCATATTTCACCATAACAGAAACTGGCTCTAAGACCACTTCCTCTTCTTCATTAAAAAAACCAGGTACTAAAACCTGCTGTCCATATGTGTTCTCATAATAACCACCCATATAAAAATGCCAATCTCCATCGTCTGAAGCAGCAGTTCCTCCTTCACTTTGATCTATAAGTAAATCCATAGTTCCAACACCGTTTAACAAATTACCCGCCTTTATAGTCACCTTTGCATAACCATGAAATGTAAATCCATCATCAAAGTCAAACGAGATTCCTATTTGACCTTTTATTTGTTTAGCTACTCCTTCTATTCCATCCGCCGGTGTTTCCTCTACAGTAATAGATGATTTTATGTCGGCCATTATCATTTCTTCTTGCGATTGTAATAAGCTAGGAGTTCTATCTTCAATTTTTAGTTTTAATCTTTTATTTACTTTACCCGGTTTCAATATATCCACTGTCCCCCAGAATGTGATATTCTGAAGACTCCCTGTCGGGCTGAATCTAATTATTGCTGTTAGTAGTCCATTTACCAAATCGCCTTTTGTCGTAATAGAAGTAGTAAACTTCAATCCCAATCCCGTTTCTGCATTGGGTCTATAGACCAATCCTGTAGTAGATTCACCAATCTGTGTCACTGCATTTTCTGTCGTAGAGCTCTCATTAAATGAATGAGGACGCATATGATAAAATGCTCCTCCTCCAAATCCATTGATTTCAAAGGGTGGGATTAACGGGATGGCTAAACTCTCACTTTGCACAAGTCCATCAACCATCCAATATCTATAATTATCCAGCTCTTCCGCTCCCGTAGGCTCCGCAGGGCCCAATTCACCCGAAGAGGAGGATGAACTCCCAAAAATCGCTGCCATCTTCAATTCGAATTTTCCTTTTCCTTCTGGTTTGTCTAGCTCTTTTCCTAATATTTTAGCGGTCAAACTAGCACTGAAACCATTCCCATAAATAGGATCCTCCTTAAATACTGATAAGGAACCTTTACCATAAAATTGTGGAACATTGACCGTTACTTCCGCTCCTGTAAATATGAGGTCTTTATACTTCCATCTTCTCGAACCACTGATATCTCTTATTATTTCTCCCTTAAGAATAAACCCACCAGTAGCACTAATCGTACTCTTATCCGTTTTCATAAGATTCAGAATGACTCCGAAAGTTAAATTTACCTGATCAGAATTGACTGGTGTTTCTAGGCCTAGGTTTGTTGGCACTATTGGAAAGTTAACTACCGAAGCTTGTTTATCTGGGTCACTTAGTCCAAAATAGCCAATCTGAACTTTCGGACTTTTTGTTGAAAATGTCAAATCTGTAAATTCTATAGAAGGCATCTTGAGGCTACTCCCTCCTTCTCCTTCTTTTTTGTCTTTTGGGTCGCCGATTGTTAATGAACCTGACAAGGTCACACTCGCATCAAATTCTCCATTCAGTACCGTAACCGTTACTGACTTATGTGTCAAATTAACTTGCGCAGCATTAAATACTGGAAATGATTTTTTATTGTCGGTTTCTTGGCTTACAGTAAATATATATTCTTCTTTATTCCCTAGATTGATCTCCGCTTCATAAGCCAATGGATCATCTTCATCTAAAATGGGTACTCCTAGTCCTCCGCCAAAAGTAAACCCAGTCAACTCACTATTCTGTATTTGTATTCCTAATGTATTCAAGGACCAACCCCATTCTCCATCCATAATCGGACCTCCTATTAATGGTGCTTGACCACTAATTGAGAATGCTCCATCTACTCCATATTCATCAATCAATAAGTGTCTCGCTTGAATTTTGATCCGACATGTTTCTGGTTTCACATTAGGATCGATTGGTGGAGTAGAAAAAGGACTACATGTCCGTCTGAATGGCTCTGGCATTGTTATACCAATACTCTTAATGTAGACTCCTTCCCACAGATTAGGTGTCACACCATAATTATCAGGAATGCCAGGAGGATTTCGATGTGAACTCATATCTAAATATGCACTATCAATCTCTAGACTTATATCTTGATACTTAGAGACTAAGAAGTGATCAATATCTACACCGATGAATAGATCGTTCATATTCTGAATTACTGTACTGAATACCGCTTGTACTCTTGGTGTTGGATTCGCTGTTGTTCCTACGGTTGCAGTACCAAATTCATCCGCCGGAATGATCCATTCTCGACTGAACAAGACCTCTCCTGCTATACCCATCTCCTTGAATCCATCACAATCAAATGATACATAAGTCCCTCCTTTGTCATAGTACTTATCATCAAATGGATCTTCTGGGTCTGCATCGGCAGGTACTTCTTCTCCATTCGGAAGCGACTCCTTTAGTGTCTTTGTCATCCCTTTCAGCCATACCGCAGCTTTATCACTACTTCCTACTTTGATGGCATAATCATTGACCAAACTTATTGTCCCACCTATGATCCCTTCCTCTTGCGAGAATAGTATATCATCCGCTGCAAAAAACAACTCTACTGGATTGCCTTTGATATCCACTTGTGCCAAGTCTAATTTTATGAATACTTCTAGCAATGTAAACTTAGGATAGATACGTGCCTTGTTAAATATAATAGTTACTTCTGTCTGTCCGATCATCTGTATCTTTTTCAATGGCATCGTTACTAGATCGCCTCCTGTCAGTTGGTCTATCAACTTCGCCGCCACAAGAGCCTTATCTACTATCTCCTTCACTTTCTTCGCTTTCGCAGAATAATTCCCTTTCCCTAGTTTTAGCATGTATGGAAGAAAATCTGGATCTACCGGATCTTCCATCATTGATGCTGCCATGTAAGATTCCTCCATAGCAAACACCTCATCCTCTAGCTCATTAAGTGAGAATTGCATCCCAACTGCAGGAGCTGCAGGCATAGACGCTAGCACAACTTCTGGTGTGATGTAACATGTCACATACTCGCTTCCAATATTATTCACTTTGAGTGTAGGAAGAGGTTGTATGGTTTCATACCTGTTTTCACCATTGTCATATGACTCAGAATTATATGCATAAGTCGTTGATAATGGAAAAATTAGGCATGGGAAGAGTAGGAGTAGATATCGTGGTATGTGTCTCATAATTAATTATTTATTGTATCTTTTTACGATGTAATTTGGTTATCGTGACAGCTTATATTTATTGTGCAAAACCCGTGATCATTGAGCTGAAGTGAATCCAAAATCGGTGAGTAAATCTGTAAACCCAGCTTATTCCTTTTAAGACCGAAAGTGGGTAACCACATTAGTTCCCCTTCGCTTTCAGCTCGGCTACGAGTTTTTGCCCAAGAATTTTCAATTCTCTACACAAAAATCTCTAGCGCTACGAGTTTTTGCCCGCAATTCTTTGAATTGCTACACAAAAATCTCTTGTCTAGAGCTTCACAAATTTGATCGTTTCTATGTTTTCTGCGTTTTGCACTCTCATGAAGTAGATACCAGCACTTAATTCTGAGATATTTACTCTTGTGGTTTTTGTATCTACTGCTTGGTATGATACATTCATTCTTTCATTGCTTACGCTGTATACTTCTATCTTGC
>CAJXUU010000325.1 GCA_913061325.1 uncultured Saprospirales bacterium
AGCGTCAGATGTGTATAAGAGACAGATCCTATTATTAGAGGTGTTGATCAATATTAAGTCTATTTTTAATTACAAATCAATCAAATAAATGTTCATCTAGTATTTACTAGACGATTATTGAATAGCCAGATATTTTTGGGCACCTTTAATTTTTCAATTCTATTCAAATAATTATTATACTTCCCCAGTTCCTGTTTTCTTTCTTCTAATGCAATTTTGATTTATTTCAACTTGGGAGATATTTTTACATTTCCATCCTTGGAAAAAGTATATATTATCACTAAGGTTTTGAATTTTGCCCAACTGTTATTATTAAGCTCATCCAATGTAATTTCTTTATTGGATTAGGTGTAAATAATGAATTTTGTCCTACGGTTTTTCTAGCTTAGGTGTCTTTCAAATCAGTCACAATCCCAACTGCACTTTTATAATATTTGATGATTTACCATTTATTGATTTTTATCTTTTTTTGGTTTTTTGAGCAAAACGAGTATTTATACGCTACTTTCTTAATAGAAAATTAAATATTTTGCGATTTACTATAAGTTTTCTCAATACTAATAAAGACCTAAAATGCAATTTACACTTTTGATAAAAACTTTTCTCATGAAGATTTGGCCATGGGGAAAAACAGCTATTCCTATTGTAAAGCGAATAATGAAAGAAGGGGAGGATAGAAGCGGAATAAAGAAATATCCAGATGCTGAGAATAGTACGGAAAGCACTAAAGATAAATCAGCTGTAATTTTCATTCATGGTTTTAGTGGGCATATGGATGATACATGGGGAGACACATTGAAATTTTTGAGAGAAGATACTCAAATGGATCAGTGGAGCCTATTCTCTTTGGGATATAATACACATATGTTGCCCAATTTGCTGAAGGGTATATGGATAGCCGCTCCACCGATTGATATTATTGGTGAAAACCTAAAAGGTGAGATTGAAGGCTTAATAAAAGCTGGATATCAGACAGTTTCGATTTGTGCACATAGTATGGGCGGGCTTGCCACCCAAAGTGCTTTACTAAAATTAGATGATGAAAATATTCAGAAAATTCAATCCGTAATATTATTTGGTACTCCTAGTAATGGCTTGCAGAAAGCGCATTATGGAAGAAAAATTAATGATCAAATTAGAGATATGGATTCACAAAGTGAATTTATAAAAGAATTGAGGTCAAATTGGGAGGTTAAATTAAAACAGAAATTAAAAACTAGGTTTCTAAGTGTTGCAGGGGATCACGATGAATTTGTCCCTAGAACAAGTTCCTTAGATCCATTTTTAGAAGAAAACAGAAAAATTATTGGAGGGAATCATTTACGTATTGTAAAGCCGATGTCAGGTGATGACCAGACGGTAACAACCATAAAAACAAAATTATTACATAGTAGTAATTTTAACAATGATTGGGAACCGGCACAAATAGCTGTAGAATATTCAGATTATCGATTGGCTATTGATTTATATGACAAGACTGGATTTGATAACCTGGATAAGACAAACAAAGTAAATTATATCCTAGCTAAAGAAGCAATGGGTTCGAGTGATGAAGCACTTGAATTGGCAATGAAAATATCTTCTAGTAATACTGATGCATTAGGAGTTATAGGTGGAAGGTATAAGAGATTATATATGGATTCAAAAAGCCAGTTGTTTTTGGACAAATCCCAAGAGTTTTATAAAAAAGGCTTTGAATTGGCAGTTTCAAGCAATAATGATGAGCAGATTTACTACCAAGCAATCAACTTCGCATTTTTGCTTCTGATGGATAATGATATTGCAAATGCTAAACAGTATGCGCAACAAGCATTTGATGCAGCAGATAGGAGTTCGGTAAAAAATGTATGGAAATATGCTACACTAGGAGAATCAAACTTGTATTTTGATAAATTTGATAAAGTTATTGAAAATTACAGGTTGGCAAATGAAAGAGATGAAAACCTTCAGCAGAAGGACTCAATTTTAATAAATGCCGTCGAAATAATAAGGATATTAGGATATACTGAAGATCAAAGACAAGAGATATTAGATTTATTTAAAAACTAATACATACAAAGAGTCTACAAAAAACGAATTTCTTACAGAGGAAGATTTTTTGATTTTTGAGACCAGTATTTTTTTGATTTTGGGAAATAATCTGTCTAATGCCTAGACAGATTATTTTATTCTAGGCTACATATTTTAATTTTTGAGATTGAACAGCACTATGGAGTTTGAAAAGGATATTCTTATCAGTTATACCCACATTGATGGATGGAGATAAAGGTTAGATAGATAATTTTCATAGATCTCTAGAAAGTCGACTATCCTAATTATTAGGAGCTAAACCTTAAATTTGGAGAGATCCTAAGTTATACCATTTACGGTTAGGACTGTCGGAATATAATTTAGAATTCTTCAAAGCGAGTCAAGGCAAAAAACGCAATGATAGCCAAATGGCTTGCACAGCAAACATGTCGGCTAGTGTAACAAATCAGAGATTTGTGGGCTAGCAATAGTGAATACAACGTAATCACTCACTAATAAATAAGTATACTACTCCAAAAGCATAGCTCTCAGCTCACAAATGAAATGTCAATTGTTACACTGAGTAATAATCGTGAGTATTATTAACGAAGGATCGCAAAGAAAAAGCTAAATAATAACCGCCAATTTTATACGTAAATGGTATTACAAGGAAATGATTACTTGGAGACGAAATAGTTGATCAGTTTCTACGTATTGCTTTATTGAGTTCAATAATTTCATCAAGGTATATTAAATCAGAATAGTGCATAAGGGAGCTTGCAGAATTTATAAAAGCTTGCCAAAAAAACATCGGAATTCGAGTACAGAATAAATCAAGAATTTTTAAAGTTGACAAAACATCGATAGGCTTGGATGAACATCCAGAATCGATAAAAGGACCGTATCCTAATCGCCATTTTTTATTTTGAGTTCGGGTTTTCCATTTCTAAAACAATTGAAAGCTAATCCCATCATTCTAATGAAGGTTTAATAAGAAACAGTACTACATTCCAACAGATGTCCATCTTATTTTTTCATATTACTTTTTGCTTGAATCACTCTTCATCCTAGCTACTCTAGAATCTTTTCAATTAGTATATCAAAAAGTAAATACAATTCCAACTATGAACTTGATAAACAAGGTCACAAAAGTACATTGTTCTTTGGGAACTATTACGAAAAAGACCTTGTTCAGAATTAGGATTTCTTGAAGAATTCGAGATCAAATAAGGAAGTTTGAAAACACAGAGTCGAAGATGGGCACTAAATGACTTCCATATTCAGGCAGAAAACATCCTTGATCCCAGAGACATTCAATATTTTTATATTTGGACTTAGATGGTTCGTTTTATAAGGTATTTACAATTTACTTTTAATAGTTAAACTAGCACTATGAATCTGCGGCTTACGCTAACCTTGGGATGTGTTTTTCTCCTGCTCAATACACTTTTTGCGCAGACAAAGTATGATTATAATGATGGTCCTTACATCGAGGTGAGAGGAGATTCTATCCAGGTGTCATGGATTGAGAATGGAGCTTTAAATAGATCAGTCACTCCTTTTGCTCTACCGTATCAATTTGAAAGCGAAGTGCTTCCAGCAGTAACGATCAATGATTTTACACCTCAAGCGAATCCATTTGAAAGACATGTAGACGTAAAGAAGTTTGTTGCGTTGAGTGACATTCATGGACAACATCACATTTTCATACAACTACTAAAAAAACATCATGTCATTGACGAGAATGAAGCTTGGATCTATGGTGATGGGCATTTAGTCATCGTAGGGGACGTTATGGATCGAGGACCTCAGGTAACTGAATCTTTGTGGTTCCTCTACAAATTGGAAAAAGAAGCTGATGCAGCCGGAGGAATGGTGCATACATTACTAGGCAATCATGAGCTGATGGTTATGCATGGAGATGTCGGTTATATAAATCCGAAGTATAGATATACCAGTGGGATAACAGGAAGACCCTATCCTGATTTTTTCAGTGATCAAACGGTTCTGGGACAATGGCTCAGATCAAAAAACATCACGACAGTCATCAATGAGTTTGGATTTGTCCATGGTGGGTTTTCGGAAAAGGTGATCAAAAAAGAAAATTCTTTATCTACCATTAATGATATGTTCAAAACACAAATCCTTCCTCGTGGAAAAGTCGCACAAGATACTACTAGTCTATTGTCGATGCTGTATTTTGATAATGGTCCGCTTTGGTATCGAGGATATGCAAATCCGGAAGGCTTTGATGAAATCACTGCGGACAGTATCCTATCCGCTTTAGACATAGAGTCTATTGTAGTAGGGCATACCTCAATGCCGAAAATAGTTTCGGTTCATGATGATAAAATATTACTCGTAGACAGTTCTATAAAATTTGGGAAAACGGGTGAGCTCTTGGTATATGATAATGATTCTCTGTACAGAGGCCTGATCGATGGCAACCTTGTATCTATTGATATAGATAGTACCACTGCAGACGAAAATCGACCGAGTACCCCATTTCAATACATTTATGATTTTGGGGATATGGATTTGACCATCGTTCTGGATACAGATTTGAAAAAATTATTTATAACCAATAGCATGGAAGAGATCTACCAACCAGCTACTTTGGTCGCTATACATAACAAAGAGTTTAATCGAAAGTGGAATGTTCGCTTGCGTACCAGAGGAAATATGCGAAAGCAGGTAAGTAAGTTTCCACCGCTGAAAATTGATTTCTCAAAAACAACGCTCGACTATTTGGGATTTACTAGGAATGATAAGTTGAAATTGGTGTTGCCGGGTAGAACAGGTAAGAAATATCAACAACGGCTCTACCAGGAGCATGTCATTTATAGTTTGTATCAACAGGTGGATTCCTTTGGCTATCGAACACATCTAGTAAATGTGATTTTCGAGAATAAAGGAAAAAAGAAATATGACCTGAACGGATTCTTTATTGAAGACGAGGCAGATTTTGCCTTACGAACAAAGACTAGGATATTAAACTCAGGCATCATTCGGGTGGAATCGTTGGAAAGGGAGTCCTATGTCAAAATGTCTTTCTTTCAGTACATGATATTGAATACTGATTACTCGGTGGGCAACAAACACAATCTTGAAATGATAGGTATTCCAGGTGAGCTTAGTCCTCGCGCTATCGCTTATGATTTTGATTATTGTGGAATGGTGAATCATGACTATGCGGTCCCGTTTGAGAGGTTACCGATCTATTCCGTCCGAGAGCATTATTTCAAAGGCCAAAAGGTAACCTTGGAAGAAGTGAAGATGGCTGTTGAATTTTTCAATCCGTTGAAAGATACTTTTAAAAAGATCATCGATGATGACAACTACCTGAATAGGAAAAGTAAGAAATCAATGAAAAAAGACATTGATGAGTTTTATAAACGATTGAACGAAGAAGACAAATGGGAAAAGCGATTTATTAACCCAAAAAAGATGTTGATGAAACCGAGGTAGATTCCTTCTCTAAAGTATATACTTGAAGGAAACGTGTAACAAGACTATTGGCTCGTTCTCTTTTGACGTTATTGTAGATTTTTTCTAGCGGGGGCAGAGTGATTAAGAGGATTAATTCCACTTTGAACTTACTTAAAGTGATTATCTCACTTTGTAGAATTAAAAACTTAAATTTGCCATTTATTCTTTCTTAAATTATCCTCATTCACTTGTTGATTGATGAACATAGCAATAAACTAAATAGATGCCGCATACTATTCCAAAGGGCAAAATAGCTCGACTTAGGAGAACCTTTAAAATCTATAGAGCAGCTATAAATTTCAGAACCCTATATGCCTTTTTAATTGCTATCCTTGCCACTTGGTTGTCATATAGATTTAATCTTATTTACAATCTGGATTTAACGATTATTTCCGTAGCAGTAGTTTTTCCATTGGTTTTTACATTACAGAGCGCTTTCAGAAGAAGAGAGAAAGCATTAGAACATCTAGGCAGGGCTAAAGGAGCGCTCGCTTCAATCAATTACTGTTTTTCTTATTCCAAGAAAATAAATGAAACCGAAAAACAGAAGATATACGCCCAAGTTAAGAATGTCAAAATAGAACTGCTAAGATTTCTATATACAGAATCCAATGATAAAGAAAAGTTGAATATAGCAGTAAGCAAAATTCAGCATTTCATAAGCGAGCATAGATCTCTTATTGGCAGGAGCCTTTCCTTAAGAGTATTTAGATTAATGAGAGATGTAATTATGGGAATCGAAAATACCATTTCGATAAAAACGCATAGAACCCCATTTAGTATAAGAGCATATTGTTTAATATTCATTTATGTTTTCCCCTTCTTCTATGCACCTTCCCTAATTAAAAATATTCAATACCCGGACACTATATTTATCGATATTATTAACTCTACACCTATTCCTTTTTTAGAAAATCGTTTTGCTTTAATAATTTATGGATTGAATATTATTATAACTTTTTTCTTAATTACGCTTTATAATGTTCAGGAGC
>CAJXUU010000326.1 GCA_913061325.1 uncultured Saprospirales bacterium
AGATTTCTGCCTGTCTCGTGGGCTCGGAGATGTGTATAAGAGACAGGTCGAAAAGTGTCCACTTACTATTAAACCAGATTGGCCTCCATACGATCACCAAATCAAGTCATGGAATAGGCTTGACTCGTCTGATTCACCAGAACCAACTATCATAACAACTGGTACTGGATCAGGTAAAACAGAATCTTTTCTTTACCCTATACTTGATTATTGTCTTAAGAATAAACATAAGAAAGGGATAAAGGCTATCATACTCTATCCGATGAATGCACTAGCCACTGATCAATCAAAAAGATTGGCTGAAGCAATACATGAGGATGAGAGGTTGCATGGTCTAAGGGCAGGGCTCTTCATAGGATTAGGAAATGGGAATAAAAAGAACTTCCCAAGCACGATGAGTCCTGATCGGATTATTGAGAATAGAGATGAAATATTGGATTCTCCTCCTGATATCCTCTTGACTAATTTCAAAATGCTGGATTATGGATTAATGAGGGCAAAGTATCAAAAGTTATGGAAACACAATATTGAAGATAGTAGTACACTACAGTTTCTAGTGTTAGATGAACTACACACATATGATGGTGCCCAAGGGACTGATGTGGCTAATTTGATACGAAGGTTGAAACTCAAACTTAATATGGTTTCTGGGCAACTGTGTCCTATAGGCACTTCAGCGACAATAGGATCAGGAATTGATTCTAAAAAGAATTTGGCAGAATATGCGACTAAACTATTTGGTGAGCAAGTGGAAGAGGATTGCATAGTCACTGAAAATAGAGTTGATATTTTTGCATTTTTTGGTGTTGATTCGTCACAGAGTCTAGGGTCAGATTGTCCTTCACTTTCTGCATTGGAGGAATGCAATAATGCTTTGCAATATTCTGTAGATAAATATCATGAGGTAATACGTAAGAGCTGGAATATAAAGGAAGGTGCGGACGGAATAGAGATCAGTAATTTCCTAATCAAAAATCGCTTCTTTTACTATGTGTTATCAGTATGTCAGGATGGTATAGTTTCGATAGATCAGCTCACATCTGAGTTGCAAAAAATCAGTAAAGACTTTAGAAACACGCCAGAATGGGATGAAGAAGGACAGTTCTATCCAAGAATTACTATGATAGAGTCCCTACTAACTTTGATTTCAATGGCTAAGTCAGGTCCAAATGGACGATTTCCATTAATCAACACGCAAGTTCAGTTATGGATTAGAGAACTTACTAAACTACTAAGAGTAGTTGGCGATGAGCCGGAATTCACA
Source organism: uncultured Saprospirales bacterium (assembly GCA_913061325.1). Classification (GTDB taxonomy): domain Bacteria; phylum Bacteroidota; class Bacteroidia; order Chitinophagales; family Saprospiraceae; genus CAJXUU01. The sequence continues at coordinate 1,265 of CAJXUU010000326.1, forward strand.
TGGGATGATAGCGACCACAGACAAAAGAGCACAGTAGGACTACCTCCGTATTTTTGTAGAGAATGTGGTGGTTCTGGATGGTTAGGAATGAAGCCAGATAATCATAATAAATTTTCGAAAGACAGAGTACGGATTTCAACAGAATTCATTAAGAACCACAAGAACATTTGGCTACTTAATGAGAAGGAAATCAAAGCTGTAGATGAATATAAACCAACGGAATATTTAGAACAAGCCATCCATAGAGAGACATTGGAATTTACTGATGGGAGCAACGCTGATACTGATCTTGATATAGTTGCATATAGAAGACTCAAAGGGAACAAAACGGAACAGTATTGTCCTGAATGCAATAGTAAGAACACACTGGCTATTATAGGTACTAGAGTAGCAACACTGAGTTCTGTAGCAATTAGCCAAAATCTATCAACTGATCTAGACCCTACAGATGATGCAAACAGAAAGGTGCTTGCCTTTACCAATAGTGTACAGGATGCAGCTCATCAGGCAGGATTCGTAGAGGCAAGAAACTACAGGTTTACCTTCAGGTCTTCCTTGCAAAAGATCATTAATTCAGCTGATGAGAATGAAACCCTTGAAGCGTTAGCTACTAGGTTTATTAGTCATTGGAGTAAGGAGAAAGATTCATTCTATTGGCGATTTTTCCCATCAGACTATTTGGGGAAAGTGAGCCCAAACAATTTCAAGGAAAATGGAATATACAGTGAGGATTTTGAAAAAGAGTTTGAACATCGAATGAGATGGCAAGTGTACGAAGAATTTGGGCATAGAGCCATGATAGGTAGGACACTAGAAAAAAGTCAATCTTCAGCTGCATCAATCTCTAAGGACTTGATAGATGAAATATATTTAGGTATTACCCCTTGGTCTACCGATAACAATCTGAGATTAGAAGCAAATAGTTTCGTTAAGTTTTTATCTGTGGTTTTGCATAGAATAAGAATAAGAGGAGGAGTGAGTCACAGATACTTACATAAAGCAAGAAAGGGCAAGATGATCATGTGGGAGTTAAACTGGACAAAAGATAATACCCATTTTTTGAATCCAAAATATTTTGAGAATAGCTCAAGGTTCCCCAAACTAGTAAGTACAGATAGTAAGAGAAAGGCATTAGCTGATAGTACCTTCTCAAAATCAACAAATTGGTTCCATCAATACTTCATTAAAACTTTCCCTCTGGCTCCTGCAAATACAGAAGTAATAAATGAATTCTACGAAGAACTATTTGAGGTAGCTAGTAAAGCTGGAGTAACTGACAAAGTTCATGGTGCGGACTCTATTTCTTATGCAATTTCACCTGCAGCTATCACTGTAAGTAAAGAGTGTAAACAATACAAGTGTAATAAGTGCAACAGTAAGGTGTCGGCTGGCATGAGCTCAACAAATCTTGAAGGGGCAAGATGCCTTAACTATCGCTGTAAAACGGGGATTTATAATCTAAGTAGTAATGAGGTTAATGAACTAGGTTACTATGAGCAAATCTACAACAGAGAAAAGTCGCCTCGTATCTATGCATCAGAACATACTGGATTGTTAGAAAGACGAAAGAGAGAAAATATTGAAACTGACTTTAAGCAAAGACCTAAGTTTAATTCACTAAATGTTCTTGTAGCAACAAGCACATTGGAAATGGGTATTGATATTGGAACACTGAATACTGCAATCAACAATAATATACCTCCACTACCGGCAAATTACCTGCAACGAATAGGAAGAGCTGGAAGGTCATCAGGATCAGCTCTAGTTTTAAATTTTGTTAAAACGCAAGATCACGATCTCTATTATTATGATGAGCCTTTAAAAATGATGGAAGGTGAAGTAGGAACACCAGGTTGTTTTTTAGAAGCTAAAGAAATTCTCGAACGCCATTTTCTCGCATTTTGCATTGATCAATGGACAACTGAGGGGGAAGGCAATCACAAGATTCCTACATTTATTAGAGAGCTTAAAGTTCGTGATCTTGATGTAAACAGTTCAGACCTCTTTGTTAATCAAATATTTGATTTTATTGATCAACATATCCAACGATTGAAATCTAAATTTTCAAACGGGTATTCTGATCAATTATCTACAGAAATTATTGACTCAGTAACGGTAAAATTTGAAGACGGTAATGCTCGGGATATAATGAGAAGAGTAATAGAAAAGCTCAAGGATGAAGAGAGGATCAGTAATCAAAGAAGAATAGATATTGAAAAAAGAATTAAAGATCAAAAGCTAGGTAAAGAAGATCCAGAGTATATAGAGTTGAAGTCCGAAGTTTCAAATCTTGCAAGGTTATGGAAATCGAAGAATAACATCATGGTGCTAGAGCACTTAACTAACGTTGGTCTACTTCCTAATTATGCATTCCCTGAATCAGGCGTAAATCTAGAAGCTCTGATTATTCCAGCTTATTCTGATGGTATAGTTCAACAAGAAAGAAGAGAAGAGATTTCTGTAACAAGAGGTGCTGGTCAAGCAATAAAAGAACTAGTTCCAGACAATTACTTCTATACACAAGGCAATAGAATTCCTATTACTGGTTTGAATACTGTGGATTGGAGTGATCCTCTAATAAAATCAAAGAAAAGGTTTTGCAGTAAATGTGATTTTGTAGAATCTGATGGAAACAATGCTGACTCTTGTCCTAAATGTGGGCATGAATCTTTTGGCTCAATTAATAATGCTCATACATTCGTAAAACAGTCAGGGGTCAAGTCGGTTGTGAATAAAAGTAAATCTAGACTAACCGACAATAAAGATGAACGAGATCTCGAGATATATAATATTTCACAGCACTTGCATTTTTCTTCAGCTATCGCTGGTAAAGCATTCGTTATAGATGGAGTAGGATTTGGTATTGAATATGTTTCTAATTTAAAGTTACAAGATGTAAATTTGGGTCATAGTGAATCTGTCAGTTCGGATAAAACAACAATGAATGATCACGAAGTGCCAACGCATGGATTCGTTACTTGTAAGCACTGTGGTTTTTCTACTTCAAAACCAGGACTATATAGAGCCAAAGATGAGCGAATGCATTATGGATATTGTAAGCATAAGGCTCATGTATATGATGATAGAGAAGATGAGGTTTTTGAATACATCTATTTGTTTAGGGAATTCATTACCGAAGCCCTGAAAATAAAAATACCTAGAACTGATATTGATGATAATATTGATGTCAGAATCTTAGCCTCAGCCATTCAACTTGGGCTGAGAGAATTCTTTAAAGGAAGCCCATCACACTTACAAATACGTGAGTATAGTGAATATAACAAGACTGTAGAGAGGTTTGAACAATACATTGTTCTTATCGACAACATTCCAGGCGGGTCCAGTTATCTAAAGAACGTATTCAGTATTCAAAATTTCAATGAAATACTCAGGCTATCTTATGAGAAATTAAGGGACTGTAGCTGTCAGCATGAGGATTTGGACGGTTGTTACAAATGTATATACTCTTATGAAAATCAATATATACAAGAAACACTTAGTCGAAGTAAGGCTGTTCATATATTACAGCAGTACATAGATAAGAAAGATAATTGGGTAGAGGTAGAGAGCTTAGGAAGTGTTGCTAATAATGGAGGGTTGGAGGAATCTGAGTTAGAAGAACGATTTACATATTGGCTTGAAAACTTAAATGAGAAAGAAATAGATGACCATAAAATAATTGTGGTACCAGAACGTGAACACGACCAAAAAGTATGGAAGGTGTCTATTGAACACGAAAAACACAGTATTCTATTCTCATGCAGACAGCAAGTAGCAATTGGTCCCAACAATGGAGTAGAATTTAGAACTCGACCTGATGTGCTATTCACTTGTGAAGCAATAATCAGGAAAGACGAAATAGAATCACCTCAAGATGTATCACATTTGCCACAAATAGCGATCTATTTGGATGGGTACAGATACCATGCGTCAAAGGAGAATTTACGATTTTATGATGATCTCAAAAAAAGAGAAGCACTCACTAACAGTAATCGGTATATACCATGGACTCTTACTTGGACCGATTTTGATATAGCAAAAAGTGAAGATGGCCTAAAAGATTTATTGTGCGATGCTATAACTAGTGTTAGATATAGAGATGCTAAAAAGAAGATGATACCGAAACAAGGGCAAGGTTTCATAACTTCTTTGCAAACAGCTAAGAATAGTCTCCAGAGACTTTTAGTATTAATTTCGAATTACAATGTTTTGGAAACATATAAACAGAGTATTTCATATTGTCTAGGAATGATGCAAGAGAAAATATTTATTCCTTCTTTTGAAAAAAGTCAAATCAATACTCTTCTTGATTGGGATTTCGCAATTCCTAAAACGGGCCAATACATCCAAGACAATGCAACACTAAAAAACGGAGTGGTGTTATCAAAAGCAAGTATGGAGACTCTGTTTTCGAAAGTTAGAGTTTTGGTGAGCTATGGTGAAAAAGAACTATACTATAGCTATTTACCAATTAAAGTTACTCATGACCTTAGTAGAGAAAAGTGGCAGCATTTCTGGCAGTTAATGAATTTTTTGTTACTAAAGAGCAAGCATGTACAAGTGAGTAAGTCGGTAGATATTAAAAGCCTATTAGCTTTGTTTACAGAGGGCTATAGAGAGGCGCTAGAGCAATTAATTAAGAATAGAGTAATAACAGTTGATGAAGAGTCAGAATCGCAGTTAAACGAGCTTACTGATGAAAGTGGAAGTGTAATAGCTGATGCTGAACTGATATTAACTGATTTGAAAATTGTTTATGGTCCTATTGATTCTAAAGGTGCTAAAATATTTGAGGGGAAGGGATATAAAATAAGAGAAATTGAGAACTTCGACATTAAAGACTTTATAAAGAAATAGACATGAAACTACTATACTACGATCAGTATCTAGAACAGATGATTACTATGCCAAAGACAATACAACAAAAGGCACTGTCTTTTGCTAAGAAGTTTAAAGCTAATAGTAAATCAGCTGCCATTCATCTTGAACCGATATCGAGTTTTAAAGATCAAAGATTGAGATCTGCAAGGATCGATCAAAAGTACAGAGCAATAATAAGAGCACCGGAGTCAGGTGATGTCTATTATATGTTATGGATAGATAATCATGACGAAGCATATAGACTGTCTCTTATACACATCTCCGAGCCCACGAGACAGGCAGAAATCTCG
>CAJXUU010000327.1 GCA_913061325.1 uncultured Saprospirales bacterium
TTAATAAACAGGGTTCATGCATTCATTTGTATGGACCCTTTTTTATTGGACTATATGAATAATCGACACCCCCAGCATAGGAATGCAAGCATTCCCTAAACTGAGCAGCGTGTTTGCTCTCGCAATTCTCTAGATTAATTTGTATGAGCTCTTTTTTTGTAGAGATTATAAAAAAGAACATAGAAATATAAAAGTAATGGTAAACAAGCTCTGTGGAGAAATCTGCTGAGCTATTTTTCATATAATAGGGTCTAGCTTCTTGCACATTGTACAGATCATTTAACTATAAGACGACCCATTTTGTATTAATTCTTATTGTAGGTAGGTAATGTGGATGGTGCTTTTTTGAGTTGTTAGGCGTCAAAGAGATGACGAATTTATACTTATTAATTTCTCTTGTTTTTTATATTATTTACATGATTAGATTAGTATTGATATAATCATTTTGAGCTATATTAGTGAAATGAACGCTCTAAAATTACCATACACATTTGATGTCTCAGTTATAAAAAGTGAAATAGCACAATTTACCAAAAAAGACTTTTATGATATTTATAATCCTTCTGTGGCAATAGAGACATTATGGTCTAAAGAGTTTATTGTACCTATTGGAGGACCACATGAACCAGTAAAGTTTTTTGCTAATGATTCACTAAAGAAATGTCCATACCTTTTATCAATTTTCGAATTGTTTGAATGTCCTGTAGAGACATTTAGAATACATTCATTGGATCCTGGGGCAAGTATAAGTCCTCACAACGATACAGGCTTTTCGTTTGAATATGGAAAAGTTAGACTGCATGTGCCTATCCAAACCAATGATAACGTCGATATAATTCTTGAAAGGGAGCAAATAAAAATGAGGGAAGGAGAATGTTGGTACTGTAATTTTGACAAGTTACATGAAGTACACAATCGAGGTAATCAGACTAGAGTTCATCTGATCATAGATTGTATGGTCAATGATTGGTTAAAAGAGGTTTTCAACTGTAAATAATGCATTGTGAAATGCTAAAATGCATATCCCGTACTAATGTAAAGGAGTTGTGGGTATCCAACGCCTATTCTGAAAACAAAACTACTGTTGTTTAATCTTTGCAAGCGGTAGCCAATATTTATCTCTGCTGATAAAAATAGACCCTCTCTGCCATATTCGGCTTTTCCGTTGACAAGTTGTAATCCTGCACCTACTTCTAAGTGGCTAATTCCTTTTCTAGTTAAGGCAACAGCTCCAAGCATATAGCTTTGTCCAAGGTCTGAAACAATCACTGCGAGATATTCAAATCTCGTTTTTATCCTTATCGAAGAAATATAATTAACAAGTGGTACATAGAATAGTCTTTCATAGGATATACTTAATCCTATCTTCCCTATTTCCTCACTCTTAGTGTTTAATTTAGGGGAATAATATCCAATAGCTCCAGATGTATATATCGTGTTTCGTTAGTGTTTGTTAGGTATAGATTGAGAGAAAGTAGGTAAAGCGAACAACAAGAAAATAAAAACCAACGAGTAATGTATATTTTTCATTTTCTCTTTAGTTAAAAAAGTTATTGGAATGGAAGGTTGGCTATTTAATGAAAATCTAAAAGCCTTGTAATATACTTATTTTTCATAAGCCCATAAATGCATAAGCAGTTACGGTTAAATTCACAGCTGTTTTTTTATTATGGCAAATATTTAGTAATAGAGATGAGAAGGAAAAGCAGCAAGGATAATGAGAGAGATCAGAAAATGGTAAAATGTAACCATCTCTCCCATGATACGCATATACTTGAATGCCTACGTCCGATCGCCGAAAATGCCCGTATATCCTTTAATAAGGGGGGTAATCGGGATAGGGAGGAGTGTTCTTAAACAAAAAAAACCTAGCATTGCTGCTAAGCTTTTGTGGGCGATGAGGGACTCGAACCCCCGACCCCCTGGGTGTAAACCAGGTGCTCTGAACCAACTGAGCTAATCACCCTAATTTTGTTTATATGCCTTTCATTAAAAGCGAGTGCAAATGTAATAATAAGAAATTAAATCGCAAGGAAAAAATAATATATTTTCAACTTTTTTTCATTTCTATTTTGGTCGCTTATAGATTGGTACCATACTGCATGGTTCTCCAAACATAATACTCAATGTTGTGGGTTTTAATCTTCTTGTAATCGTTTGATATGCTCCTGCTGGTACAGGTTTATTACTACAACCCTTGATGACGATTCTCTTTTCTGCATAAGAGGAAAGATCAAGGTTTTCAATCACAGATTGATAATGATGATTTAAGTAAGCCTCGTGATTACCAACATAAGTTTCTTTAACTGGACCTTCAGCATGAGAAGCTACTAGCATATATGCCCAAAGTGGAATTATAGCTTCGTTACTGCAATAGATAAGGAGTATTTTATCCTGATATTGATCCCAGTCAATTTCTTTAAGTAATTTACGAAAGTCTTTTTCTTTCAATATGATTTCCATAAACAAGAAATCCTTCAAATCAAAATGTGCAAATTCAGCCTTAGGGTAATAATGTTCAAGGTTGATAGTGATGATCCCACTATTTGCGACTCTATTTATTAATGTTTCTGCCATAATATCTTACTAACAAGTTGTAGTAGTGATTTGTTAACGATTTATACAAAAATAGATAAAATGCTGACCTTGTTTCATATACCATAGAACTGAAAAATAAATTAACTTTGACTCACAATTGAAAACTAATGGATTTTAAAAATTTACTCAACGATTATTCTCTAGAAGCTATTGATCTCAGTCAATTTTTACTTAATGCACTAATAGGAGCGATTCTATCATGGTTGGTCTCTTTGTATTATAAAAGATATGGAAGCAGTGTAAGTAATAGGAGTCAATTTGCTGATAATTTTATTTTGTTGGCATTGACGACGATGTTGATTATTACAATTGTAAAATCCTCTATTGCTTTGTCTTTGGGCCTAGTTGGTGCATTATCCATTGTTAGGTTTAGAGCGGCAATAAAAGAGCCAGAAGAACTGATTTATTTGTTCTTAGTAATTGCAATAGGACTTGGAATGGGGGCCGACCAAGCGGCTATTACAATAGTGGCCTTTGTTCTCATTATGAGCATTTTAATTATTAAAAGTAAGATGTCTGGAAAGAGAGGTAACATGCGGAAGAATCAAATGCAGCTTGCTATCACAACAGAGCCGATAAATGTAGAAAATATAAATACAGTTTTGTCTGATAATATGAAGATCGTTGATTTGAAGAGAATGAGTCAAAATAAAGAAAAGATGTATTTATCATATGCTCTTGAGTCAGAGAGTTTCGATAATTTAATCTCAGTGAAAGATCAATTATTGGCTTTATCACCAAGTATGGAGATATCTTTTGTAGACAATAGCAATGTGGCAGGATGATAAGAATCCTAATTTGTTTAATTCTTTTTATTACTCCTGACCTTTGTGCACAATCAGCAGAAAGAGTAGAGAGTGAGTACAAATTGGGTATACCTAACGATGAGGCTGAGGCATTGTGGGCTCATCTACAAAGCGAGACGTTTTTATCAAAACTGAGAGCAGAATATAACCTTAAAACAGAAGTTTCAATAGAGGACTTTGTGGATTTATATTATGATGATAAAAACCTTAGTCTTTATAATCAAAAGGTAGGTCTGCGATATCGGTCACGATACATTAATGACACGTTGATTAAACAATTGATACAGTTAAAAACACCCTTATTGGAAGATGGGGTAGCTAGGACTGAAACCAAATATGAGATTAAAAAATCAAAGGACCAAAACGATGTATATGCAAGGCATAAATTGCTAAGACATATAAAGAAAAAGGATAGAAGAAATCTAAATTACCAGTTGGCAAAATTTGACTCTGAATCATTTAGAATGGTACCAGAAGTAAATTTGAAACAAAGGAGAAGCAGGATTTATATAACTGATAGCATAGCATCTTTAGCGACGATTACTTTGGACAAGGTGACGAATTTAAAATTTCCGTTTCAAAGATATACTGAAATGGAATTGGAGTTAAATGAGGTACGTTACACAAATACGAGTGAAGAAGGAAAGAAGAAAATGGAACGATTCAACGAGAAATTAAGAAATGGCCTTTTGGAATCTTTTCCTTCATTGTATCAGGACCAAACACCAAAATATAATAAAATGAAGCAGATGATTGACGTAAGCTGGTTGTCTAAAGTTTATAAATATAGAATGTGGATCATCTTGTCATTAATTGTAGGAGTTGCATCCTATCTATTGTTATTTAGGAAATGAGAATATCTAAGCAAAAAAATAACAGGAATTTTAAGAAGATGGCCATTTGGTTATTAGGGCTGGCTATTGCATCAGTGCTGTTAATATTGGGATACAAAAACTTGCCGAAATCAATAAATAATGGGTCAGAATATTTTTGTGATGCTGAGCAGTATGCTGATGGTAAGTTTACATCGAATGGATCTGTCTACACAACAAATTGCTTTCAAGACACAAAAGAATATGCAAGTGGTAAAGCATCTTGTAGATGTGAAGGAGATAAAAGATATGGACCAACATTATTGCTAAATGACATCAGCCCTGGAGATTCGGTATTTGTTAGTCTTCAAGTTAAATCAACTAAAAACTCTAAGTCAAAACTTGTGTTTTCGAGCGATAGAGAGCATTTTCACCAAGAAGTAATATCAAAAGGGGGTGATACAGGATGGAAAAAGTATACTTCGTATTATATTATCCCAAAAGATGCCGCGGGAGCAATATGGAAGATATATCCTGCAATGGTTGAAGGGGACGGACCTGCCTATTTCGATGATTTCAGTATTGATTTTGAAGGGCATAATATTGAAATTATACCGAGCACGAATTATCCTACAATGGAACTTCAAATTAATGAGCTCAACTTTAGAAAAATCACGAAAAAAAGAAAGGATGCTAAGAAAGTGGGGCTGTTATTTTCTTCCAAAGAAGACCTAGTTGACGCGGATATAAAAGTAGATAACAAAGAATATAGCTGTCTTACTCGACTGAAAGGAGACTTACTGGACCACCTAAGATCAGACAAGTGGTCATTTCGTGTAATGTTGGATGGAAATGAGACTTGGCGAGGAATGAATATATTTTCAATCCACAATAGTAAAGCTAGATCACACTTAGCAGAGTGGACAATGCATCAGCTAATGAGATCTGAAGGTATTATATCGCCAAAATACGATTTTATGCAATTTGTCTTGAATCAAAAAACCATAGGTGTGTATGGGTATGAACAACATTTTGATAATCAATTTCTGATTGACAATAAAAAATTAATAGGACCAATAATTAAGCACAATGATGATGGATATTGGGATAATGTATTAGGCAAACTTAAAGATTATGAGTGGGCTGAATCTTCACAAATAGAGTTGTTCAACAAAGAAAATGAAGGTAACGAACAATTTATGAAACTATATCATTACGGCCACAGCCAGTTAAATGACTATCTAGACGGGAAGAAAGAGCCAGGAGAAGTTTTTGATTTAGAAAAAATGTCTAAATATTATGCACTAATGGAAATCGGTCATGGACTTCATGCCCAGTTAATGACGAATATTAGATTTTATGTTGACCCGACTACAGCATTATTAGAACCAATAGGTTACGATTTCTTTGGAGATCATATGCCTAATGTAAATGAACATTGGAGGCCGATTGGTCAGTGGGAGAACGGGAAAGATATTATTGAACGGTCAAGAGATGGATATGCTTACATGCGAAGGCTATTTGGCGACCTTAAGTTTTATGAGAAATATATGAAACATCTGGAAAGATATTCTTCTGATAATTATCTCGAGGAAAAATTAAATGAATTAGGTGAACAGATAAAAAGTAGAAATGACTTTATAAATACAGATCTAGAATATTCAAAGTATAAATATGACTTTAAAAATCAATTTCGAAAAGCTGAATATACTAGGGCAAAACTGTATCCGATGCCCAATGTTTCTCTCAAGACATATAGATCTATAAATAAATCGGAAGCGGTGCTTCAGGGATTCCATTACTTTCCTCTTAAAGTGATTGGGTATAAAACAAAAACAAAAACAAAAAACCTTAAAGAACCCATTCTTATTAATGCATATTCACCAGATTCACCAGTTGTGTCTCATCGTCTAAAGACAGGTGATAAGCCGACGACTATAATTTATCAAACCTTAGGATTGGACTCTATTTTTTATCATAAAATTAATAATGATATTGTACCTGAGATCAATATACCTACTCACCAGTCTGTTTTTGTGTCTATTTCTGAACATCCAGCAATAAAAACTTCAGGTTTATCTCATATAGTAAAAGCAGAAAAATGGGTTATAGACCTGTCTCTTATACACATCTGACGCTGCCGACGAAGAGGATAGTGTA
>CAJXUU010000328.1 GCA_913061325.1 uncultured Saprospirales bacterium
AATGAATAAATATCAGCACATAAAAACGTACTTTATTAATGCATCATTCCTAAGTAATCTTGTATCAATAAAGAAAAAGCAACTATAACAGTTTCATTATCGTTGCTTTATTATATTTTTGATTTTATTGGTTGTTGTAAGAACCGGTAGATGTTATTTATTCAGGAGGTTAAAAGTATAATCCAAAACAAATAAATAAGGGCTATCTGATTTAGGATTTATGTTCTTTAAATACAAATCTACGTCTACTGTTTCTGATGCTTCTTTTTCTGTACTATCGAATATAACATCTATCGATCCTTTTTCTCCTACTTTAATAGGCCCTCTGGTCCAATCTAATGTAGTACAATCACAGCCAGAAACTATTTCTATTTCAATGACATCTGTTCCAGTATTCTCGAAATTGTATTTGAACGTTTTCTTTTCACCTTTGACAACGTCACCCAACTGATGATGTTCTTTTTCAAAAGTGATATTCACAGCGGAAGTTTGTGCTGATAATGTTAGCGATCCAAATATGATTGTAAATATTAAGAATATATCTTTCATAATTATTATACGACGGTCAATTGATTAAGTAACGCAATATTGAAGAATATTTCTCAATTACTATTTTAAATTCTTGTTAAAAGATTTTCTTTTTATAATCAGGAACAAAAAATGACTCTAATGCTTTGCTACTAACACCTTTAATAATTTAATCTGTTCTCCACTTTCTAACTTAACATAGTAAAGACCATCATGTAGTGTTGAAACATCTAAAAGGTATCGATTATTTATGTTGGTTGCAGAAGAATTCATTCTGCGGCCATTAAGATCATATATCGAAGGAAGATTATTTAATTTTTGGTTATTACCTAAATCAATAGTCAAATAATTGTTTGCTGGATTAGGATATAAAGTCGCATCAAAGATAACCTCTTTAGTACTCGAAATTACACCAACTTCAAAAGGTGCAAAAAACTTAATACATCCATTTTCGTCCGTCAATATAACACCATATATACCTGGTGATAGATTATTGAAATCATCAAGTCCGATCGGTGTTCCAAAAGCGTCAGTATATTCTATAGTTACAGTTTCTGTACCACCTTGGATATCAAAGCTAATGCTACCATCCTCAGATTCTGAAGTACTAGCATCGGTTATAATTATATTTTCAATGGAAAGCTCTTCGGGTTCTAATATTTCTAAATCAACTACTTGTAATAGACATCCATTTGCATCAGTGGTGGTAACAGAATATAAACCAGCTTCTAGGCTATCAACAGATGAAGAGGTGCTTCCATTGTTCCATTCATAGGTGATAGGTTCTACTGCTCCATCCAGAGTTATTTCAATGGATCCATCTTGAAGACCTGCGCATGAGATATTGGAAATGGTTGCCATTGAAGTAATATTGCAATCTCCATTATTAATGACTACCGAAGTTTCTACTGAACAACCATTGGCATCAGTTACAATTAATGTATAGACGCCTGGACTAAGACCAGCAATTGAGGCTGTTGTTGCACCATTGCTCCACAAGTAACTATATGGTTCTACTCCATTTAGAGGATTGGCAACTGCCATTCCATCATTTGCACCATTTTCTGATACATCCGTTGATGTAACATTAGGATCAATTTCTAATGGACCATCTAGAGAAAACACAAATGTCTTACTACAATTATTCGTATCAGTTACGGTAACACTGTAAACACCTATGGCAATACTATCTATCGATGGAGATGTGCCGCCATCTTCCCATAAATAAGTATAACTACCAGCTCCACCTGAAGCTATAATAATTATGCTTCCATCATTGCTATCAAAACAAGTCGGTGAGGTTTCAGTTGCTATAGCTTCTATCTCTGATGGATCGTCAAGCGTAAATGAAGCATCATTAATACAGCCATTTGAATCGGTAACAGTAACTGAATAGTCTCCTTCTTCTAGATTTGAAATGATGACAGTGGTGTCTCCATTACTCCATAGGTAAGATAATTCTCCTATACCGCCAGATGCTTCTATACTAATCATACCTGTAGAGTCTCCTGGGCAGTTCGGAATCATAGTACTGATAATATCAATATTAATAGGATCTGGTTCTTCAATTACAAATTGGATTTCTCCAACACAATCTAATTCATCACTTATTGAAACGCTATATAAGCCTGGAGCAAGATTAGTTATCGTAGCTTCAGTTGATCCAATATTCCATACGTATGTCAAAGTTCCAGTGCCACCTGTGGGTGCTATCATTATAGATCCATCTTGGGCACCATCACAACTAATATGTATTAAGTTTTCGTTAGCCGTATATGGTAATGGTTCCGTGATTTCTATGGTTATTTCACCTGTGCAGCCTCCTATGTCAGTTACTGTTATGCTATAAGATCCAGCGGTCAGGTCTGTTTCGGTTGCATTTGTTCCCCCATTAGACCAGAGATAAGTATATGTGCCTTCACCTCCATCAGCTGAGATTGTTGCCGCACCAGTGTTTCCGCCATTACATTCATTATTGATAACGTCATTAGCAGCTAATAATATTCCTTCATTTTCTATTAAAGTAGATTCTGTTTCAGAAGTACATCCATTCGCATCTGATACGGTAACAAAATATATTCCAGCTGGTATACCAGTAAGGACTGCATTAGTCGATGCATCACTCCATAAATAGGAATATCCAGGGGTGCCTCCATCTCCAAAGGCAGACAAGGTTCCATCTGAATTGCCACAATTAGGTTGTGTTGTGACAACGATACCTGAAGAAACCGCTGATACTGGTTCTGTTACATCTATAGATCCTATAATTGTACATTCATTTTCATCTGTTGCAGTAACAAAATATGTACCTGCCATAAGATTTGATTCAGTAACACCACTTCCGCCATTTGACCAAGTATAGCTGAAAGATCCAGTGCCTCCGCTTGCCAATACAGTTGCTGTTCCATCTGTACCACCTAGACAATTAACTCCAGTAGAAGTTATATCGATTGTTAATTCTGTAGGCTCTCCTAGAGTGATGTTTATTTCATTATTACATCCTTCACTGTCAAATACTTCTACAGTATAAGTGCCAGCGGGAATGTCTGACAAAGTGCCACCATTTGCTATGCCCATACCTGTTAACCATGAATATGAAAACCCACCATTTCCACCAGTTGCTTCCACTGAAATACTGCCATCCGAGTTGCCATTGCAACTCGGCATCGTTAAATTCGTAATATTAATAGTAATTACTTGTGGTTCTCCAATAGAAACGATAATTGTTTGTTGACAATCATTCACATCCGTTGCTGTAACTGTATAGATGCCAGCTGATAAATTATTTTGAATTTCACCATTTATCCCATTTCCCCAATCATAGGTAAAACCGCCATTCCCGCCAGTAGCTAAAACTTCAGCAGTTCCTGTGCTAGAACCATTGCATATTGCATCAGACTGCGCAATAATGTTCAATAAAACAGGATCTGGCGACTCAATAAAAATAGACTCTGTAATGCTTGTACTGCTGTTATCGGTTACAGTAACATCGTGATTTCCAGGCGAAAGCATAGTTGCCGTTTCATCTGTTTCTCCATTATCCCATAGGTAAGTATAACCACCACTTCCTCCCATAGCTAAAACTGTAGCTTGGCCATCATTAGAATCGCTACAAGAAGTAGGTGAATCAAATGGGAAAGTAGCTGTAAGAGGATCGCTTCCACCCGATAAAACAGTTGAAACGTTTGCAGCTACAAATTTGTCATTACTATTACCATTTGCACCGTTGGCGATTATACTTGCAAAATATACAGTTATATCGCCCGTTGCAGAAGCTGGTGCAGTCCATTCAACATCGTAAGTGACTATGTTGGCAGAAAAATTCTTTGCTGGTTGATGACCAACGTAAGATTTGCCCGCAGCTGTTTTTACCTGAGCATTCGTTTCGGTGGCAGGTACTGAAAAAGTTCCAGCATTAGCCAAATTAGCTTTCAGTGATACCATTTGGAAACCTGCTCGTACGGCACTTCCTGCAGTATTTGTTATGGTCACTGTAAGAGGATAAGTGTCATTTGGAGTTACCGATGATGGGAGACCAGAGACCTCTATAGTTCCATCCAAACTTCCTCCAGGAGTATGGCATGTTGTACATACATTATCATTTGGCGCTCCAGTGTAACCTCCAGAACCAGTAGTTGGATGAGAGCCACTAAATGCAAATAATATAATTGCAGCAAAAATGGTAAATCCAATATTCGATTTCTTAGCAAAGAATTGTTTCATAGAAATTAAAATTATTATAGAACGTAAGATAAAAAAACATCATATATTAGTAACTTAAAGTGAATATAATGTGCTTAAAAAGTCGCTAAAGTGTTTGATTTATCATTAGATAATTCTAATGTTACTGAATTAAACTTCAAACTTAAGATTTTCAAACGATCTGTTAATTCGCAATTACCATGATTAGGTGTTAAATAAAAAATAGATGTTTACCATTAATCTACAATATTATATTTCTATGATTTTAAAGATGTTTGACTGTGTTTCAAAATTAACATTATTCATTGTGTTATTAATATCGTTTTCTTCTTGTACATCTAAAGAGGAGAATAGAGTAGCTATTTTATCACAAAGCATAGAGTCGAAACCTAGTGTCATAGTAGGAGCACAGAATGTAGCAGAATATCTTCCTCTACTTCAAGGCATGAAAGTAGGGATGGTTGTAAATCAAACGAGTGTAATTGGTAATAAGCATTTAGTGGATTCATTGCTTAAGTTAGGTGTAGAAATTAAGATGATTTTTGCTCCAGAGCATGGATTTAGAGGTGAGGCCGATGCAGGGGAACAGATAAAAGATAGTAAAGATGGCCAGACAGGTATTCCTGTTGTTTCTCTTTATGGCAAAAAGAAGAAGCCTGTTAAAGAAGATCTAGTGGGGATAGATGTAATTGTTTTTGATATACAAGATGTTGGAGCTAGATTTTATACCTACATATCTTCTCTTCATTATGTAATGGAATCTTGTGCTGAAAATGGAATTCCTATCATAGTGTTAGATAGACCAAATCCCAACGCACACTATATAGACGGACCGATCTTAGAGAAGAAATATAAGTCATTTATCGGAATGCATCCCGTACCTGTTGTTTATGGAATGACGATCGGTGAGTATGCACAAATGATTAATGGGGAAGGTTGGTTGGAGAATGGGATCAAAGCGGAACTTACTGTAATTAAGAATAGAGAATATACGCACAATACATATTATAACTTGCCTATAAAACCATCACCGAACCTTCCTAATATCCAGTCTATTTTTTTATATCCCTCATTATGCTTTTTTGAAGGTACAAAAATGAGTGTTGGTCGGGGCACGAAAACACAATTCCAAATAATAGGACATCCCAAATATTCAGGCAGTGAATTTAGTTTTACTCCAATCGCTAGGCCAGGAGCAAAATACCCAAAACATGAAAACCAAGAATGCGTAGGTAGAAACCTTACTAAATTGACAAAGGGAGAACTGCATGAACTCAGTCGACTAGATCTTTCATATTTAATAGACAGTTATACCAACTTGGAAAATCAAGATATTCCTTTTTTTAATGATAATAACTTCTTCGAAAAGTTAGCTGGTACGTTGGAATTAAGAACTCAGATCAAAGCTGGGAAAACGGAAGAAGAGATTAGAGCAACTTGGCAGGACGGGCTCTTAGCGTTTGAAAAGGTAAGAAGGAACTATTTGTTGTATAAATAGATTCATTTGACATACAAGATAACTCTTACCATTCTTAAAGTAAGATGATGCTATGCTAGCTTCAAAATATTATAAGAAGTGATCCTATTGATATTTTATAGTTTTAACAACCATTTAACCCATTCAACAGTTACATTTACTGCCGATTATTGTCATTATAACATATAGGACAATCAATAAAATAATTATATGAAAAATATATTTCAAGTTTTTGCACTTTTATTATTTACTGTTGCTGCAATGGGACAATCAATGACATCAGCCGAAGAAAGTGATCCAGCTGCAAAAAAAATATTGGATAAACTGAAGATTGAATACGACACTTATAAATCGATGGAGGTTAATTTTGATTTAATAATGGAATTGCCTGGACAAGAGGCAGAAACCCAAAAAGGTAAAGTGATACAACAAGATGAAATGTATTTTATGAATATGACGGATAGAGCGATATATTCCAATACAGAATTTGTTTGGTTGCACATTAAGAAAAACAATGAGGTGCAGATCAACGATGCAGATATGGGAGATGAAGAAAATATGCTCTCTCCTAAAGATATGCTAAAGTTGTACGAGTCAGGAGAATATGTTTATATTCTGTCTCTTATACACATCTGACGCTGCCGACGAAGAGGATAGTGTAG
>CAJXUU010000329.1 GCA_913061325.1 uncultured Saprospirales bacterium
CGAGATTTCTGCCTGTCTCGTGGGCTCGGAGATGTGTATAAGAGACAGATGTAAATCCGCTTAATTTTTATTCCCACAACAATTATATTGAAGTACTTTTTGGTGTAGGCATTTTAGGTTTTCTAGCATGCTATTTCGGGCCATTTGCAATTCTTTTTCGCGCTATAAGAAAACATAGTTTTGATATTGCTTTGGTTATCCTTATTATCTTTCTACTTGATGTAAGTGTAGTTTCTTTTAACTTGAAACCACACATGGTGTTTTATCTATATTTGGCTTCATTACTAGATTTAAAACGAGATGTTATTGTCTAAAAAGAAACTATGTGTAGTGATGCCAGCTTTAGAACGAGGAGGAGCGGAACGTGTTGTTTTGACGATCTTAAATAATATTGATCTTGATATCTTTGATGTTAAATTATTAGTGATCGAGAATAGGGGTAATTACTTAGAGGAGCTAAGACCAGAAATACAATTGGACACTTTAAATATTAAGAGAGTATCTAAATCTATATTTCCATTAGTACGGTATCTAAGAAAACATAAACCTAATGTTGTCTTTTCATCACTCAGTCATATGAATCTAATTTTGACATTGGTAAAGCCATTTATACCAAGTAACATTAAGCTAATAGTTAGAGAGACGAGTATTCCAAGTATTCATAATGCTAATTTTAAATTTAAGTCTCTTGTGGCTTTATTATATCGTTGGGGTTATAATCGTGTGGACAAAGTAATCTGTCAATGTCAATATATGAAATCTGATCTTCATGAAAACTTTGGCATTAAGAACTCCCAAATGACCGTCATTAATAATCCTGTTGATGCAGAGAATATTTATTCTAAACTCACTGATTCTAATTGTGATAATACTCAGAAAAAAAAGGTGAATCTTATTGCTGTAGGAAGCATTGAAGAACTAAAGCAATATGATCATTTGTTAGTAGCCCTTTCAAAATTAAATAATACGGATTGGCAATGCACAATATTAGGAAGTGGAAGTAAATTAGACGATATGAAAAGCCTCTGCAAGCAACTAAAAATTGAAGGGCAAGTTTCATTCTTAGGTCGAGTTAATAATCCATATCCCTATATTAATGAAAGTGACGCATTAATATTGACATCGAAATACGAAGGGTTTCCAAATGGAGTTTTAGAGGCAATTACACTTGGAGTACCTGTGTTAGCTTATGATTGCCCGGGAGGAATTAGGGAGATTATTGTCGATGGTTTGAATGGGAAACTGATACCAATGGGGGATACAGATATGCTGGCCCAACAGATATCTAAATTAGATAAAAATGAATTTGATAAAGAGAAAATAGCACAACTTGCACTAAAGAAATTTAACTCAAAATATATTTTGAATAAATATCAAGAAATACTAATGTCATGATAATCAAAAAGCGAAGTGTTATTTCTTTCATTCTAATTATCTCCACTTTATGTTTAGGATGTAAAGCATCTAAAGATATTGACAATAATGACAACACCTTAGTTATTATACCCAAAGGGGAGAAAAATATACAGAGATATCTAAATGCTATAGAAGGTCCTACTATTTTACAATTTGAAGAAGGTACTTATATAATTAGAGAGCCTCTTACAATTACTGGGAAGAAAGATTTTAGCATTGTTGGTAAAAACAAGACAATAATAAAAGCTAAAAACGGACTGTCTAAGAAAAACGGCGGCATGATCATTATTCGAGATTGTGCATATTTCGACATTTCTAACCTGACTCTTGATGCCAATATAGAAAATAGAAAGACTGAGAAAAATCAAATACCTTCTCATAACCTTAGGCTATTGGGCGTGCATGATTTCGTGGTAGATAATATAGATTTTCCGTCTTGTATGCAAGATGGCATAGTGGTACAGCAAACTAAAAGTTTTCCGTATCAAGGAGTGATTAAAAATTGCAAAATTCAGAAATACTGGCGCAGTGGTATTTCGATAATTAATGGCAAGGATATCGATATAATAAATTGCCATTTTGACGAAGCACAAGAAGATGTAACAGGTGGTGGAATAAATGTGGAGGAAAACGATTTTAATAAAAAGCCAAACACGGGTATTAATATAAAAAGGTGCATATTTAATAAGCAACAGTACGGAATACAATTTTCATCAAAGGGTCTAGGTTCAGGAGAGTGTTCGATATCAAATTGCACTTTTATTAACGGACAAAGAGGCATTTATAATAGTTTCAGAAATACGAAAATAGACAGTTGTATTTTCAAATTTAATAAATGTGATAAAGCTAAATATAGTATCATAAGAAACAAACAGCATCATGATCTTGATAGAGTAAATATGGAGATAAGAAATAGTGTTTTCTTAGAGAATGAAGCTGAAGCTATTTGCTATTCGGATGGGAATGTACATGGTTTGGTGGTTGAGAATTGTAAATTCGAAAATAACAGGGGGTATCTCATGTCCTTTTATGGTCAAGATTTAAAAATATTGGGAAATGATTTTATAGGAAGTGGTAAGAATACTATCAGTTCATTCAATAAAGTATCTAGTGTAGTAATAAGGAATAATAATTTTACTCAAATAGATAGTAGAGTTTTATATGTAAAAAACGGTCAATCTCTTATTGTAGAGAACAATACCTTTAAAACAAAAAATACGTATAAAAGAGAGATAACAAAGGTAATCGCAGTTGAAAAATATTCAATAAAGGGGAACAAAGTGAATGAAAATCGAGAAGCTTCTAAATTAGAATCGGCGTTTATAATAAATGGGAAAACGGTAAATAAATATGAATAGCATACCAATCATATACTACCACTCAGTAGCCAATCACAAAATTGCCAGACCATGGAGTTTCCTTTCATGTCCTATTGAGATATTTACTTCTCAGATGAAATGGTTAAAAAAGAAAGGCTATTATACCTGTGATTGGGCAGAATTAAGATCGCATATGATGGGAGACACAAAGCTTCCTGACAGGTCTATCCATATACATTTTGATGATGGATTTTTGGATAATTGGACTGTAGTATATCCATTGATGAAGGAGCTGCAATTGAAGTTCACTATTTTGGTTACTCCGGAGTTTATTGAAAGGTCAAATATTAAAAGACAATTTGTTGAAGATACGACTTTAGATAATGAGAAGGAATGGTGGGGATATTTATCAGAAGGAGAGATAAGAGAGATGTCCGATAGTGGTCTAGTAGATTTTCAAGCACATGGATATACTCATACTTGGTACCCATCAAGTGACAAAGTTATTGATATATACGATGGAAGTCAGGTCCTGCCTCATTTGCAATGGAATGAAGATATAAATGAGAAACCATTTTGGCTTTTGTCAACAAAGAAATTGCTCAAACACGGAACCCCGATATTTGAAAATGAAAAGTCTTTATCAAATAAGTCGCGGTTTATTCCTAACAAAGAGACAATAAAGAAATTATCTCTTTCCTATAACCCAGAATTGGATAGAGTTGATAATGTATCAGCGTTTAATTCACTGCTTGCAGATAAGAACTATACTAGTGGTAGTTATGAGACAAGTGAGGACTATACTGAACGAATCAAAAGAGAGTTATTATTAACAAGAGAGTACATAGCAAAGATTACAGGGAAAGAGGTGAAATATATTGTATACCCTGGAGGCGGAAAACTTGACAGTATAGATGTGTTGGCTAAGAAGTATGGTTACGACCAAACCTCAAAAGGAAAGGAGCTCAATTCTTATGGTTGTAAATCTGATAAAGTATTACGCTTTACTGGGTTTCACTCATTTAAAATATTTTCATCACCGTTGAATTTGATTTTATTAAAACTACAAATACTGAGGGGCAATGGAAATTCTTTAGTATCATTTCTTTTTGCAATTCTAAAAAAGATTATCTGATGTCATTATTGCAGAATATTTATAATAGTCTTCCTTTATTTCTACAAGACGGTGCCATCACTTTTAAAAATATCATTGTCTATTATCAAAAGTATAAAGCAATACCATTTTTCAGATCGATTAAGTCTATCCAACAAGATATAGTTAAGAACCCAAGGGAATATAATGATGACAAGGAGTTATCTAGATTCAATAAATTATTAGTGTATGCAAAGAATAACTCTAGCTTTTACGCGGACAATAAAAATTATAGGAAATTAAAATCATTGGATGACATTGCTTCAATACCAATTCTAGAAAAACAAATATTGAGGGCTGATAGTCAGAAATTTATTTCTAAAGAAGCGACAGTTTTTAATTCTAAGTCATTCAGAACGAGTGGAAGTACGGGGACTCCATTGAAAGGGAAAATTAAAACTAAAGATTTGCAGAAGAGATTTGATATGGTGTTATCATCATATTGTGATATGGGAATAGACTTGTCACATGGTTATGCTCGTTTTCCTGGTGCTCATATATCTAACACTAGAGATAGGTTATATAGAAAGGATTTACTTAATAATCATTACATTTTTTCTATTCATCACATTTCTCAAGCTAATGCTTTAAGGTATTACGAATCAATAAAAAATAATGGGATTAAGATATTAGAAGGTTATCCATCTGTAATATTTTCTTTAGCAAATCTATTTTCGGTGAATAACTATAAAGATTTGAATTTGGACTTTTTTATAAGTACCGCAGAAAAATTGCATCCGCATCAAGAGGAGAAAATAAGAGAAGTATTTAATTGCCAAGTGTTTGATTATTATGGATCAAGTGAGCAGTCATCATATATATTTACATGTAAAGAAGGTAAGCTGCACAATTCAAATTTAATAAGTACTCTTGAAGTTCTTGATGAAAATGGAAACAAAGTAGAAAATGGCGAGGAAGGAAGAATGATTGTGACAAGTTATACCAGTAGTTTTACACCATTGATTAGATATGATATTGGTGATCGATGTAAAGTTGCTAAACTTCAAACATGTTCTTGTGGGAAGGGAGGATTGATAGTTGACGAGATTATTGGTAGGGACGAAGATGTATTTATAACTACTGAAGGAAAACACGTGACGAGATTTTCTCTAGTTTTAAAATATTTGCCAGATGCAGTATTAGAGTCACAAATAGTATTATCAAACGCAAACCTTAGCGCTCATATATACTATACTTCAAAAGAGGATATAGTAAAAGAAAAGTTTGAGAGCTTTCAAATAAAGTTAAAAGCTACGATTGGGGGGCAATATGATTGTACTTTTGAGAGGATAGATAAATTAGTAAAACAAGCAAGAGGAAAATCTAGAGCTGTAATAATTGAAAATTAATTAATGAAAATAGCATTTATAATAGGCACATTGGGGATGGGGGGAGCTGAAAAACAACTTGTTTATTCAGCTAATACTTTGGCAGAGAGAGGTTTTATTATCCATATTTTTACACTGCGACATGAAGCTAGATTAGAAACTCTCCTTCATGAAAACGTAGTTTTAGTTAAGGGTGATTTTTCATCAATCCTTTCTATAGGCTCACTGAGTCGTCTTTCCAAACAGCTTAAATTGCTATCACCAGATATTATTCATTGTCATTTATATTCTGCAAATATTATAGGTAGAATATTGTCATCTAGGTTTAGAAAATCCGTTATTATAAATCATATTCATGGATTAGGAAGTAAATATTCAAAATTTAAAATATTTGTTGATAAATGGTCTAGTCGGGGTTGTGATCACTTCTTATTTGTATCTGAGAAAAGTAGATCTATTAGGGTTAGTAGAGAAGGATATCCAAGACATAAAACTTCGGTAATCTATAACTCTGTTGACATAAACCAGTTTGAGGATTCCAATCAAAATCGGGACAAGAAGAAAATAGTATTTGGAATTGCAGCTCGCTTAATTAAATTGAAAAGAATTGAAGATTGCATTAAGCTAATTGATAAACTAAGAAATGAAGAGGTAGATTATAAACTTTACATAGCGGGAGTTGGACCTGAGCTTGAAAATTTAAAGGAAGAGGTAAATAATTATCAATTAAATGAGAAAGTTATATTTTTAGGTTTTATTGAAGATATCAAAGGGTTTTATGATTCTATTAATGTATTCTTATTATGTTCAGAAACAGAGGATTTGCCATTATCAATAATAGAAGCTTTAGCATCAGGGAAACCAGTGATTTCTACAGATGTCGGTGGTGTTTCAGAGATTTTAAAAGGAACTTCTTCACTTTTAACCTCTTCTTTTACTTCTGATGGCTTTGTAAATCAAGTTAAATTATATTTGAATAATATAAATTATAGTGAGTGCGCGTTACAAAATAGAGAAGTAGCAAGACAACGCTTCGATATTGAGGATAACACAAACAAACTTCATAAGTTATATTCCCAATTAATAACTGTCTCTTATACACATCTGACGCTGCCGACGAAGAGGATAGTGTA
>CAJXUU010000330.1 GCA_913061325.1 uncultured Saprospirales bacterium
TATAAGAGACAGTATTTGTATTTTAGAATATTACGTATAACGTAAATTGTTAATATAAAACAATTTGATTTGAAAAAGCTGACATTTTATGTATTTACTCTTTTCGTGATGAATTTATTTTCGTCAAGTGAAGTTATTGGGCAAGATTTGCATTATTCACAATTTTACAATTCTCCTCAGACTGCCAATCCCGCTTTGACAGGAATCTTTAAAGGGGATAAACGATTCATGGCTAATACTCGTGATCAATGGAGATGGGTACCTGTACCATGGTTTACAATGGGGGCAGCTTATGATCAGAAATTTCTACCCAAAAAGTCAGATAATCACTTTTGGTCAGGAGGAGTTAATTTTTTCCATGATAGACAAGGTGATTCAAAACTAAATCTTAGTACGCTCAATATTTCTGGAAGCTACAGTAGAATATTGAATGCAAATAACATAATTACCGGTGGTCTTACGCTTGGTTTTTCATCCAGAGGTTTTGCTCCAGATGACCTTACTTGGGACAAACAATGGGATGGAATTACGTTCAATTCTGGACTCGGTTCGGGTGAGAATTTCAATACAGAACGAATTTACTTTTTAGAAACAGGTGCGGGTATTAACTATAGGTACCAAAGAAGTAGTAGGACTAAACTTGATTTAGGTGCTGGAGCTTTTCATTTAATTAAGCCAAGTGCTGGTTTTTACAACAATGAAGATCAAAAACTACCAATTAATATTAATCTAACTGGTATTGCATCTCTTTATGTGATAGACGCATTGGATATTCAACTGCATGCGCTCCATCAAATGCAAAACGAGTATAGAGAAACAATATTAGGCGGCCTTGCAAAAATTTATGTAAGCCAAAAAAGAGGTAAAGAAACTCAATTACATTTAGGAATGGGATATAGGACTTCAGGATCATTGATTCCAACGATTGCAGTAGAGTACACCCAGTTTTATGTAGGTGCCAATTATGATATAGATGGTACAGATTTCAATACGTTAGAGAATAGCAGGAAAGGAGCGTTGGAAATTCATTTTCGATATACGATCACAAATGTGAAGCCGTTGAAAGAATTCAAAGTATGTCCAATCTATTAATCCCAAAAATGAATATGCACAATATGAAGAAGTATATATCCATATTAGTAATCCTGACATTCGCAGCGAGTTCGGTTTTGGGCCAGACCCAAAAAGCTTTTCTGAAAGCGGCAGACCAAGCGTATACAGAGAAAAATTATTACGGAGCCCTCAAATGGTATTCCGAAGCATTAGAATTTGATACTGATGATCCTCAGTTGATTTATAATGTAGCGGAATCGGCTAGGAATTTCGAAGCTTATGATCTTGCTGCAGAAAAGTATAAAATCATTGCTGATTCTTTAAGTGAAGATAAATTTCCTGAAGCAGCTTATCATTTAGGTGAAATGTATTATCGACTTGGAAGATATGATGATGCTAAACAGTACTATAATATGTATTTGTCCGAATATAGTAGTTTAGATTCTCTTAAAACGATAAATGCAAGCAAGGAACTTGAATCTATAGATTTTGCGATTTCTAAACTTGAAGACATAGATAAGAGTGCTGAATTGACTCAGATGGAATCCGAAGTTAATACTCCGTATTCTGAGTTTGGGGCATTGAAAAAGGATGATATTTTATATTTCACAACGATGAAGTATGCCGAAAATGATTCGCCTGAATATCCAGCGAGAAGTTTATCAAAAATCCACACACTAGAGGAAGAGGTTAATAAAGGAATAGAAGGAGATTTGAATGATTCTAATTTTTTAATTGCACATTCTACTTTTAGTTCTGACGGATCAGTTTTGTACTATACCATATGTGAGTATATCAATTCTGAGGATGTGAGATGTGATATATACAGTAGATATGTCAATGAAGATGGGACTTTTGGAGAGAAGAAGAAACTTCCTGCACCGATCAATATAGATTCTGTAACAAATACTCAACCGCAAGTTTCATTCGATTCTACATTGATGAAAGATGTGCTTTATTTTGTGTCAGATAGAGAAGGAGGAGAAGGGAATCTTGATATTTATCGATCTGTCATTGGAAAAAATGATTCTTATGATGATCCTGAAAATATGACAATTTTCAATACCTCAGGTAATGATGTAACGCCGTTTTATCATACTGTTACAGGAACTATTTATTTTAGTTCTGATGGAAGACAAGGTCTAGGGGGCTATGATGTATATTTTTCTGAGAAATCAAAAAATGGATATCTAGATCCTATTCACATGAGAATACCCATCAATAGTAGTTACCATGATCTCTACTATGTGCTTGATGCTACAAGTGAAGAAGGATATTTTTCGACCAATAGAGAAGGTGCTACGTATTTGGATCCTGCTCAAAAAGCTTGTTGTTTTGATATTTTCAAGGTTGAATACGATGAAGTCATAATAGACTTGAATGCTCTAGTATTTGATGCTTTCACAAAAGAGTCTCTTGAAGGTGTTACGATATCATTAATCGATGCTTTAACTAGTGATACAATCAAGTCTCTTTCAAATGATGATGGAAATGACTTTTATTTTAAAGTGAGAAAAGACCGAGAGTACAAAATGCACGTTACAAGACCATTTTATAATAGTCAAACAATAGATCTGAGCACGATAGGAATTACAGAATCAACAAAGATTGATAAACAAATCTTTTTGAAAACGGATAGAATGCAACTCGTCGTTGAAACTTTCAATAAGAGAACTAAAGAAGAATTGTCTGGAGTTGAGATTATGATCAAGAATCTAACTACTGGCTTAATAGATACCGTAGCTATTAATGAATTGGGAAATAAATTTCATTTCTATCCAGAATTGGGCAACAAATATGAAATTCAGGCTTCTAAGTTTGGTTTTGTTACTGAGACAGATATTGTTGACCTTACTGATATAAAGGAACCAGGACTTATTGGTAGAGATATATTCTTGGAGGTATTCGATATAGAAGATTATATGCCAGTGATCGTATATTTCGAAAATGATGAACCTAATCCTAACAGTAAATCTACCAGTACAGATGCTATTTATGGAAACTTATTTAATAAGTACATGAACGAGAAGCTAGATTATGTAAAAAACCATACGAAGAAAAAATATGGTGATGATAAATCTTTAGCACAAAAAAATCTTGATTCATTTTTTGAAGGTGATGTTGTCGGCGGATATGATAAATTAAAACGTTTTATGAGGGCTTTAAAGAAGGAACTTGAATTAGGAAGAAGTTTAGAAATAGCCATTAAAGGGTATACTTCTCCACTTGCGGATACTAGGTATAATTTAGCAGTTGGACAAAGAAGAGTATCAAGTGTTGAGAATGAAATACTCCAATACGAAGGTGGATACTTTAGGCAGTTTGTGAAAGATGGAAAACTAATTATAACTGACATATCATTTGGAGAAGAAACATCACCAGAAGGGATAAGTGATAAAGTCGGTGACAGATCAAATTCTGTATATGGAATAGGAGCGAGTAAAGAAAGAAGAGTACAAATTGTAAAAATAACAGACCAATAATTGGTATAAAAGATATAAACTATGAAAATAAAAATATCAAATACCAAATCATTGAAAAACTCAACAATTAATTCTATGTCAAGTCCTGATTGGTATAATTTATATATGAAAAGTATGGTTACTAAAAGTATCAAAGTTATTCTATTTTCCGTGCTGTTTATAGTATTCGGCGCTTTGGATGTAAATGCCACACACGTAATTGGTGGTGAGTTGAAGTACAAACATTTAGGAGGGAATCAATATGAAATTATACTGACTTTTAGAAGAGATTGTCTAAATGGCGCTCCGAATGCTATATTTGAACCTCGTGCAAATATTTGGGTATTCAATGGACAAGGTAATATTGAATTGGGTATCGGGGCTTTAGGTAAACTTGAATTGGATTTAAATCCTACAGATACTTTGAATCAAATAATTATGAGTGATTGTGGTTTCGAAGGTACTCAAGTATGTGTCGAAGAAACGATATATAAAGGTGAATTTAGTTTACCCTATAATCCTGGAGAAGATGGATATTTACTTGTCTATCAACGATGTTGTAGAAATGAATCATTAGATAATGTATTATCCCCATTATTAACGGGAGGAACTTATACATCTTTTATAACACCAGAAGTACAACTTAGCACAAATGACAGTCCGGCATTTGTGGATTGGGCGCCTGTTTATGTATGTGCTAATGAAGATGTAAATTTTGATCACTCCGCCTTTGATGCGGATGGTGACTCTTTAGTTTATAAACTTTGTACTCCATTTACAGGAGCAACCGATGACGACCCTATTGCTACTTCAGCTCCTAAGCCTCCTTACACTCCGATAACTTGGCAACCACCATTTAGTCTAATTGATTTATTGGGAGGGGTTCCATTACAAATAGATCCAGAAACTGGGCTTTTGACAGGTTCACCAAATCTAGTTGGTCAGTTTTTGGTCGGCATTTGCGTAGAAGAATGGAGAGATGGAGTGAAAATTGGAGAAGTTAGAAGAGATTTTCAATATAATGTGAGAGTATGCAGTGATCCTCCCACAGCTATTTTTGAAGCAAACGAAGGAAATTGTGATGGTCCTGATGTAGCGTTTGATAATCAAAGTTTAGGGGGTTCATCTTACCAATGGAATTTTGATTACCCGTCAACTGATTCTTCTTTTATCTCAACGGAATTTAATCCAGAATATCTTTACGATCAACCAGGTGTATATGATGTACGACTAATTGTAACTCGGGGTACTGATGCATGTTCGGATACATTAATAAAACAAGTAGCCGCCATATTTTCAGGTATAGACGTAAAATATGATTTAGAAATACAAGCCTGTAATGAAGACGGAGGCTATATTATTCGATTAATTGATCAGTCTGAAGAACCCGAAGAAGGTTTTGAAATTATTGGTTCTCAGTGGATGATTACTCAAAATGGTTCTACACAAACATTTAATACTAGTATAATAAATGTAAATATTGATGCAGATGATTTCATAGTACAACTTCAGTCAGAATCTAGCACTGGATGTAAGAAAACATTGATCGATACTGTTGAAATAAGTAATTTTGAACATATAGCTGATTTTGAATTTGTATTAGCTTCTTGTCCAGAATTGGGCACAGCTACCATTACTTTTGGAGATGTTTCAGATGGTTTGAATATTTTTGATTCTCCAATAGGATATGAATGGACTGTTATTGATGGAGCAAATGAAACTACTTTTTTAGATTCCAGTTTTACCTATGATGTTTTTGATGAAAATATTTTACAAGTTACGCTAGTAGTTGATTTTGGTGGTGGATGTAATGCTACTGTCACAAAAGAAATTACAGTTCAAGATATAGTGCCACAAGCATCGTATATACTCCAACCAATTGGTTGTCCTGATGAAGGAACAGTAGATTTAAGCTTTATAAGCACATCAGAAGAAGGAAATCCTGATTATCCAATTGTCAATACGAATTGGACAATCACCGTTGCAGGCCAAACCCTAACAGGTACCACAGATACATTTAACGTTAATGTACCTAAAGATTCAATTCTTACTTTAGAATTGTTAGTCAATTTTGAGAACGGATGTGGCGATATAATTTCAGAAACATTTCTTCCAGGACCTTTTGCAACCGTTTCTTTCGATGCAGTTGCCATGTTAATATGTGTTGGGGATACAGTGCCGTTTGTAAGTAATCCAAATAGTGATTTTACTTATACATGGAATCCTGAAGGAGGCCTTGTTTTTGAAGCTCCTTACAGTAACTCTAACCCTGGTTTGATAGGTGTTTCAGATACTACATATATGGTAACAGTAACAGATGGACTCTGTACGATTGAGTCTTCATTTATGGTTGCTGTTTTGGGTGGAGAAAATTTAAGTATCTCAGGTGATTCTATTACTTGTGATGGTACAGTCGAGTTGGTAGCCGCCGGAGGAATAGGTGAGGGGGATTTTGAATGGTCTTTGACATCTGATTTTTCTGATGTCATATTCACAGGAGATACCTTGAGAACAACATTTGATGGACAATCTCAATCATTTTTCGCCCAATTTACTGGTCAGTCATGTCAGGATCCATTCGCATCGCATACTGTGATTCTGTCTGATATTTTCGATGTAATATTTAATGGCGATCCAGTAAGGGTTTGTTTAGGCGATACCGTTCCATTATTGGATAATCCAAATCCGTTACTGACATATGAATGGTCACCACTAACTGGAATACACTTTGTAGATCCTCAGGATAGCAGTACAGCATGGGTGATAGGAATAGAAGCTGTCTCTTATACACATCTCCGAGCCCACGAGACAGGCAGAAATCTCG
>CAJXUU010000331.1 GCA_913061325.1 uncultured Saprospirales bacterium
TCCTCTTCGTCGGCAGCGTCAGATGTGTATAAGAGACAGTCTCTATTCAGGTGATCAAAGAGATGGTGGATATGTATGAACTTACGCCGAGGGGGATTGAAGAGGCTGTGAGAGGAATGAATCATAAGAAGCGATAGATTCAATGATTAACAGCAAGTTATAAATGAATAATATACAACTCCATCTTTTACGATAAAGCTATATTCATTCATCCAACCATCGCTCAACTTCAACTCATTAGGCCAGTTCTTTATCACTACTAAATTTTCCATTTTTTTATGAAATAGCATAATAAATGCTTCTTGTAACGTAAATTCCGGGATTGAATAAACCTCACTATGACAAAACTGGGTTCCATTAAATAAAGCAGAAATATCATGAGTATAGGTTACTGCAATATTCGATTCACCATCATTTTCAAACAAAGAAACTGTATCTCTACTCATCTCTCTAAATGATATATCTTGATTCTCCAGATTTGGTTTTATTCGAAGAACATAATGGTTAATAACAAATCCAATTTCACCATTTGGCGTATATATCTCTATCCATTTTCCATAAAGAATATATGCTCCTTTCTTTTCATACCTTGTAGAATAGTGCTGAGTTGAATCAACATTAGAAATACCACTAACATTATATTTAATACCAGTTTTAGAAATAATCAAAACCGAATCCCCAAATACGAGTTTTTCTATCACTCCAAAACTAGTTCCTGGACCAGATCGAACGTTCAGCCCACTTCGCGCCCACACATATTCCATATCTGGATTATTGTTATTGCAAAAACTATCGTTTACAAATAAAGCTATTGATATTAAAACTAGGAACATGATTCTCATAACTATCTCCTTTTTAGGTTTATTATTATGAATCAAACTTATGCTATAATAGAATTTAAAAGGCGAGAAAATATTATTCGTGTAGGGAAATCTATTATACGCTAGACAAACGTAGAATTTTACAAATTCATACATCCTTTGATGAATAATTTAGACTTAAGTCTCATATCTCAAACACCTCTCTCCCAGTCAACTTCTGCACATTCTCAGTAATCCAATCAATATCCTTATCCCACCATTTAAGATTTTGCAATCTCTCTATCTCTTCATCAGTAAATCTCTTCTTGATTTCCTTCGCAGGATTCCCACCAACAATAGTATAAGGGGCTACATCTTTGACAACAGTCGCATTGGTCGCTATAATAGCACCATCACCTATCGACACTCCTGCCATAATAGTAGCGTTATACCCTATCCAAACATCATTTCCAATAATGGTATTTCCTTTTGAGGGATAAGTTTTCCCTTCCATGGCATCCTTCCAATCTTCTCCAAATATGGCAAATGGATAGGTAGAAATCGAATCGGTGAGATGATTGGCTCCGTTCATTATGAAAGTGACTCCGGAAGCGATCATGCAAAACTTTCCAATGATCAATTTATCTCCAGTGAAATCAAAATGATATTTGACGTTCTTTTCGAAATTCCCTACATCTTCGAAATCATCATAGTATGTATAATCCCCTACTATGATATTCGGATTGGTGATTATATTTTTGAGGAAACATAATCTGTCGTAATTAGGGAGTGGGAATTTCTGATTCGGATCAGGAGCCGGCATAGTTTGAGAATTTTAAATCAAAGTACGTCAAATTTAGATTAGTGAGAAACACTAATATCACAAACCATGAAATCTAAATAAATAATCTTAAACCTTACTTAATCCTTACTTAAACCTGACTTAACCCAAATAACTCTTTAGAGCATTTCTATTCACTGATCTTCTCAACCTTCTGATCGCTCTTTCTCTGATCTGTCTTACACGTTCTCTAGTAAGACCAAACATGTCACCTATCTCATCAAGTGTATGTGAATTTTTACCATTTAGACCGAAATAATAAGATAAAATTTCTACTTCTCTTGGTGAAAGTAAACTAAGTCCATGAGAAATTTCATCTGCCAAAGATTGTTCCATTAACTTGATATCAGGGCTATCTTCATCTCCCAATGAATACAAATCAATTCTTGTAGCCGCCCCCTCATCACTGTTTATTGGAGCATCCATTGATACATGTCTGTTTCCTCCTCGTAGCATACTTGCTATTTCTTTAGGTTTCACTTCCAATATTTCGGCTAACTCCTCATGACTAGGTTCACGCTCAAATTTCTGAGTAAACTTGACATATGCCTCATTCACTTTATTGTAAGAAGTAACTTTATTAAGCGGCAGTCTTACAAGTCTACTATATTCTACTATTGCCGCTAAAATTGATTGTCTTATCCACCATACAGCATAAGAAATAAATTTAAATCCCTTAGTCTCGTCAAACCTTTTAGCGGCTTTCATAAGACCAACATTTCCTTCGTTGATGAGATCTGGAAGTGACAACCCTTGGTTTTGATATTGCTTAGCGACAGAAACTACAAATCTAAGGTTCGCCTTCGTCATTTTCTCCAGTGCATCTTTATCTCCTTGTTTTATGAGTTTTGCTAATCTGATTTCTTCATCAGCATTAATAAGATCTATTTTGGCAATATCCGTAAGATATTTCTCAAGCGCGACACTCTCTCTGTTCGTGATTTTATTAGTAATTTTTAATTGTCGCATATCAGTTTATGTTTTTGGGCTTGTGAGTTATTTAAGATGATATAAATTATAAAAATTTAAAATATGGGTGTTAAGTATTACTACAAATAATTGTAACAAATAGTTTCTTTTCAAATGAAAACAGTTTGTTAAAAAATACTAAATAATAGTTATGTCCGCACTGAATATACAATGAAAATACGCTAAAAATTTGATAATGGGTTGAGGAAATGTTCTTGTTCACAATCTTAAGACGTAAAAGAGATAAAAATAAATACCATAATGCCTTAAATTATTAAAGGCCTATGGAATGTACCACAAGCCTTCAATTTCATTATCTCTAAGAGAAATATTCTACAACTAAGCTTTGAACTGTTTCATATAAGACGCATCTTTCTCGACTGCTTGCATAGAAGTCATGTCATCATATCTTTCATGTTCTACAATATAACGTTTCATCCCGTTTTCTTTAGCTACAGCTAGAATTTTATGAAAGTCAAGTTGCCCTGTTCCCAATACGCAAGATGCTGAAACCGTAGATTTATCCTCCACATTCTCCTCTTTCATAATTTCAGCAATTCTTGGTTCTTTGTATCTATCTTTAACGTGGCTCAATACAAACCTATTCGGATGCTTCTTAAGCCATTCTATAGGATCCGCACCTGCTGCCGCTACCCAATAAATATCCATTTCGAACCCTACTGGACCTCCTTTTGTTCCATCCATCATAATATCTTGTGGAAGAACCCCATCTATTGGTTTGAATGAATATGCATGATTATGATAACAGTATTGTATACCATTTTTCTCACAAATCACTCCTAACTCATTCATGCCATCTGTTGCTTTTTTAAATTCATCCTGTGTTTTTAAAAATGCCATATAGGGATTTACAAGATATTGCATTCCAATTTCAGAAGCATCATCGACTAACTTTTTAAATTCGTCCCTTTTAGTAGGGTCAAGTGCATATTGCGGATCACAATGACTCGATAATGTTTTGAGATTATTATCAGACAAATAAGTTGAATATTCTTTTGGGTTCATGCCCCAAAACATGCCTTGCTCTCCCTGGAAACTTTCGATGGTATTATATCCATATTCTCCAAGTGCTTTCAGAGTTCCTTTAGCATCTTTCTCCATAAAGTCTCTGACTGACCATAATTGAATGCCAAATTCATCCAAAGTAAATCCAGACTTCACGGCTTCGCTTACTGTTTCTTTAACATCGACAACTGCCTTCTTTGTCTCAGATTTACAACCTATGCCTGCTCCCATCAGTGGTAAAGCAATTGACAACGCACCCGCTTTCTTTATAAAATCTCTTCTATTATTCATTTTCATTCAAGTTAATTAACATCAATCGTTTTCGAAACGGAAGATAGTGATAATTGTGGATAAATTGAATTACAAAATTCTAAATTGGATAGGCTCCCTAGATTGGCAAGGCTAAAATTTCTTCTATCAATATATTGCATGACTCAAGCGCTACATTTGTATGCCTGCTTTTGACTCCAATCAATGCTATTATTTAGCAAGCAAGATAATACAGTTTTCAGATACGAAATGTAAGTTTCCTACTTGTGAATTTACTTGGCATATCCACCATGAATTTCCATATATACTGACACTTCATTCATCGTAATTTTGATAACTCAAATAATGAAATTACCTTAACACTTTATTTAATGAAAATTACCCAATGAAAATATTGAAATCAAAATTTACACTATTCCTAGCGATGGCGTTTTTGCCATTCATGTCATATGGTCAAGAAATGGGACTTGATGAGAAAATAGATCAAGCATTTAAACCAGTTTCAGACTTCTTTTCTAATGTTATCTTTTTTGAAATATTACCTGACACACCACTAGTTATAGTATTATTGGTATTGATGGCATTGTTTTTTACAATCTACTTTGGATTTCCGAATGTCAGATATTTTAAAACTGCCATCAACGTGGTAAGAGGCAAGTATGATGATATTGAAGGAGGTCACACAGTTGGTGATCCAGGAGCTGATATAGACGGAGATGGTGATATAAGAAGTACGATAAGAGATGAAAGCCATGAAGGAGAAGTATCTCACTTTCAGGCTTTGGCGACCGCAGTATCCGGTACAGTAGGTAATGGAAACATAGCAGGTGTAGCCTTAGCAATAGCACTCGGTGGCCCGGGAGCTACATTTTGGATGATTATTTGTGGCTTCTTAGGAATGTCAACTAAGTTCGTAGAATGTACTTTAGGTGTGCAATACAGAGATGTAGGACCCGATGGTACAATATATGGCGGACCTATGTATTATATAAGCAAAGGTTTAAAAGAAAGAGGATTTGCCACTTTAGGTAAGATTGCAGCAGTCTTTTTCGCAATATTCTGCATTGGTGGATCATTCGGAGGTGGTAATGCCGCTCAATCTAATCAAGCTACAATTGTATTGAAGGATTTACTTTCACTGCAGAGTTCTAGTGCAGGTGCAATTATCGGTTTAATATTAGCTATCATAGTTGGTATTATTATTATTGGAGGGATAAAGAGAATAGCGTCTGTAACGGAGAAAGTAGTTCCGTTCATGGCTGTTATGTATCTATTGGCATGTATATATATCTTATTGATAAACTTTTCAGAAGTTCCCGCTGCATTTCAACAGATATTCACTCAAGCATTTACACCTCAAGCAGGTATTGGTGGATTGATCGGAGTATTACTCATAGGATTCAAAAGAGCAGCATTCTCTA
Organism: uncultured Saprospirales bacterium; assembly: GCA_913061325.1. GTDB lineage: Bacteria > Bacteroidota > Bacteroidia > Chitinophagales > Saprospiraceae > CAJXUU01. The sequence continues at coordinate 5,328 of CAJXUU010000331.1, forward strand.
ACGAGGCTGGAGCTGGGTCCGCATCAATCGCTCACTCTGCTGTAAGAACTAAGTATTCAGCATCAGAAGGATTGGTTGCATTATTAGAGCCATTCATTGATACAGTTGTAATATGTACAATGACAGCATTAGTAATTATCATATTCAACTCAGGAGGAGCATTCGAATATGGTGGTGAAGGTGGAAAAGTATTCATCGAAGGAGTAGGATATGAAGGAGCAGGAATCACATCACTTGCATTTGCTGAGTACATACCATATAGTAGTGTCTTCCTTACGATAGCAGTAGTACTATTTGCAGTATCAACGATGATTTCTTGGTCTTACTATGGGTTACAATCTTGGAAGTACTTATTCGGTAGAGGAAAAGCAGCGGATATCACTTACAAGCTATTGTTCTGTTTATTTGTAATAATCGGTGCAGCTGCAAATATGAGTTCTATCTGGGCATTCTCAGATGCAATGATTTTTGCTATGGTATTCCCGAATATGATAGGGTTATTCTTCTTGTATCCTGTAGTAAAAAAACAATTAGACAGATACTTAGGTGCAATAAAAGACGCTTAATCGTCAATAACATATATTAAGTCAAAGTTAAAAAAGCCCTTCTTGGTCATCAAGGAGGGCTTTTATTTTTACAATAATAATTAATAACATACCTTTACAGCCCCAAATAAAAAACTGAATTACATATTACAATAAAAAGAAGAGAGATGAGCAATGAGAATAATCCGTGGCATTCAGTGAATGCAGGAGAAAATGCGCCAGAGATAGTGACAGCTATTATAGAAATACCCAAAGGAAGTAAGACAAAATACGAGCTCGATAAAGAAAGTGGATACTTGAAATTAGACAGAGTGATGTACTCTTCTGTGCACTATCCTTATAACTATGGATTTATTCCTCAGACCTACTGTGATGATCATGATCCTCTGGATATTCTTGTGCTTACACCTGTCTCTTATACACATCTGACGCTGCCGACGAAGAGGATAGTGTAG
>CAJXUU010000332.1 GCA_913061325.1 uncultured Saprospirales bacterium
CGAGATTTCTGCCTGTCTCGTGGGCTCGGAGATGTGTATAAGAGACAGACTTAGCTTCATCAATTATAAATGGATTAAGCTTCCCGCGACTATTGGGACTATGATATTAGCACTCGTAGCTGCTATAGTTATAACCTTGTCTAAGAGCATTTCACCAGATTTTTATCAGCTCTTTTGTGACATGGTCATTGCTGCCGATTTCAAGACATTATTGCTTGATATTTTATTAAGCGTTTTACTTTTTGCAGGAGCAATACATATTAATATCAGTGAATTGAAAAAGGAACGTTGGTTTATACTTCTGTTTGCAAGCTTAGGTGTTCTTATTTCCACTTTTATTGTTGGGGTCTTGTTGTATTATTTAACGAAGTTATTTGGAGTGGATATACCGCTTGTTTATACATTGTTGTTTGGTGCCTTGATATCTCCTACAGACCCGATCGCTGTTCTGGCAATCCTTAAAAAGACCAATATCAGTAAATCACTCGAACTTAAAATTGAAGGAGAATCTTTATTTAATGATGGCATAGGCGTAGTTGTATTTACATCTATTCTTTTAGTGGCGGGTGTAATGGGAGAAAATGAAAGTAACGGATTAATCGGAGAAATTACACACATATTTTTAGTAGAAGCTGTTGGTGGATTAGTCTATGGATTTGTCTTAGGTTGGTTGGCATTAAAACTTATGAGAGCGGTAATGGACAATAGCCAATTAGTGGCAATCATAACTGTAGCTACAGCACTTGGTGGTTATGCAATTGCTCTTAAAATAGGCACTTCTGGCCCATTAGCGATGGTAGTTGCTGGATTGGTAATAGGGAATGGATTATATTCCACTAATTTTAATGAAAAGTCAAAAAACACCACGACTGAGATTTGGGAAATGCTGGATGAAAGTTTGAATACGGTATTGTTTGTCTTTATTGGATTAAGTATTCATCTTATTCAATTTGACTCCACATTAATAGTAATTGGTCTAATTACAATCCTAATCGTTTTAGTAGCTAGAATCAGTTCTGTTTTAGTAGGTTATTCTCTTTTAAATTATAAAGATCATGATTTTTGGCAGACCTCTAGTATTTTAACTTGGGGAGGATTAAGAGGTGGGATTTCGATAGCCTTGGCGTTAAGTTTACCTCCAGAATATTATGGAAATGAATTATTACTTATTTGCTTTATTGTTGTGATTTTTTCAATCATAGCACAGGGATTAACCATGAATTCACTTGTAAAGCGCTTGTTCTAAAACAATATTCGATTTATAATTAAATTTCATTTTAATATCAAATTATGGAACAAATCATTCAAATAGCAATCTACCTCGATTTAGGATATCTAATATTGGGAATCGTGTTTTCCATTTTCTTCTACCGAAAAGGGATAGAAAAAGTGGATGAAGTGACTATAGGTAGTACACGTGGCTTCAAGCTCATTGTATTTCCTGGGGTAGTCGTTTTCTGGCCTTTTCTGCTATATAAGTGGATGAAAACATAGCGAAAATGATAATACCACTCACTAAAATAAAGCGAGCATGAAACCTTCACAGCGAATTAGTCATCTTTTTATTTGGGCGATCATCATAATGGTTGTTAGCCTCTTATTAATACTATTACAACTATGAGTTTAAATTATACAGCGGTCGGTTGGAATAAGCAGAAGAAACAATATGTGAAAATTCTGTGGCTAGGTATTTTAGCTTTTTTAATAGTGTTTGCTGCGCTACAATTTTTGTTGCATCCGAATATTTCCGTTGAAACTTTAATTATTCGATGGAGTGCTATTACTGCATTTATTCTCCTTCATATAATTCTAGTAATTGGTCCTTTGTGTCGTTTAAATGATCGATACTTACCCTTGCTTTACAACAGAAGACATTTAGGAGTTTCTATGTTCTTAATTGCAGCTATTCATGGTGTTTTTGGTACCATTCAATTTCATGCACTTGGAGATGTCAACCCTATAGTCAGTATATTCACTTCGAATCAAAACTATCTGGAAATAAGCAATTTTCCATTTCAAATTTTGGGTTTTTGTGCCTTGATCATTTTTTTTCTAATGGCTATTTCAAGTCATGATTTTTGGTTGAAAAATCTTTCTCCTAAGTTTTGGAAAGCAATGCATATGTTAGTATATGTTGCATATGGGTTGATCATACTACATGTAGCTACTGGAGCTTTGCAATATGAGACACACTTGATTTATTGGATTATTTTAATTGCAGGCTTTTTGCTTGTTGCATCCTTGCATATTGTTTCTGGAATAAAGGAAAGAGGCAATCTCAGAAAGACCTACCAACTGCAAGAAGAAGGATTCTATGAAGTATGTAGTTTGTCAGATTTAGAAGAAAATTGTGGAAAGTCCGTCTTTATCAATGCTGAGAACATTGCTATTTTTAAATACAACGGAAAAGTATCTGCAGTTAATAATATCTGCAAGCACCAAATGGGACCTATTGGAGAAGGGAAAATTATTGACGATTGTATTACTTGCCCTTGGCACGGATATCAATATATGCCAGAGAATGGTCAATCTCCTCCACCATTTAAAGAGGAACTAAGCACCTATAATGTAAGATTACTGAAGGATAAGATCTGGGTAAATCCTAGTCCATTGCCAGAAGGTACATTAGTGAAAGCAGCCAAAATTGATATATAATGAAGAAGGAAAAACCCTTTTATGTTGGTTGGCAAGAAGAAATGCCAAAAGAACATAAATCGACCGTTAAGAAATTTATCATTCTGATTTTTATTGCCTTACCCATATTAGCCTTTTCTATTATTTATGCGCAAAGAGGCTTTAATAATCATCAATTCGAATTAGGTAAATCAACTGAGCTTACTGGTATTTATCACAGTAGTCCTGTTCCTGTTTTGGAAGTGCTAAAAACTGAGATGAAACCGGATTTATCCAATTATGTTATGCTGGTGGGATATGGGAAATTAGGAGCTGAAGGGATAATGGAAGATATCGAAGCGCTTAAAGGCGATTTAGATGGTAAACGTGTAACCCTAAAAGGTACCATGATTTACGGAGATGGAAAAGCAGTTTTGGAATTAACTAAAAAGACAAATAGTTTGATTACCATCCATAAAGATGTCATCTACCCAATAGTTGCAAACAAAATCTTGTCGTCCAATTTTGATAATGTTGTAGGTGAGATTGTGGATCCAAAATGCTATTTCGGTGTTATGAAACCTGGTGAAGGAAAGATTCATAAAAGCTGTGCAACACGTTGTATATCAGGAGGTATTCCTCCAGTTTTTAAAACTAGAAACTTTCAAAATGAAAACGAATACTTTATTCTATTAGGAGAAAAAGGAGAAAAAATAAATCGGCAAATACTGGATAAGATTGCGGAGAAAGTGTCTATAAGTGGAAGAACTGAATTTTTAAATGGTTGGAATTATTTGTACATAAATCCTGAGACTATAAAACTAATTGAAGAATAATATGAACGATAATAATTTAACTTGGCATAAGGTATTAGAGAATACATCTGAATTGCCAGAAGGAAGAGTAATGACTGTCACAGCTGGGCATACTGGGATTTGTCTTACTCATGTAGAAGGCGAGTTCACGGCATTAGATAATAAATGCCCTCATCAGGGTGGACCACTTGGAGAAGGAAGTATTGAAAACGGATTACTTCGTTGTCCATGGCATGGTTGGGATTTTAATCCTTGTACTGGACGTTCGCCGGGAAGCCACGAAGATGGAATCCCCAAGTACCAACTCAAAGTTATAGACAATAGTGTCTTTGTAGGTATAGAGACAGAACCTGAGCATGAAAACACGATCTCTGATGTAATGGTTGAGACCATGGTCAATTGGGGTGTAAATAGAGTTTTTGGTATGGTTGGGCATTCTAATCTGGGTTTTGCAGATGCGCTCAGAAGACAAGAACAAAAGGGAAATTTGAAATTTTTCGGAATAAGGCATGAAGGCGCTGCATCATTTGCAGCTTCAGCTTATGGTAAGTTAACTGGTAAACCTGCAGCATGTTTCGCAATTGCTGGTCCGGGAGCTACTAATCTATATACAGGACTCTGGGATGCAAAAGTAGATCGTTCGCCGATTCTTGCATTGACAGGACAAGTAGCAACTCAAGTAGTAGGGACAGGAAATTTCCAAGAATTAGATTTAGTAAAAGCATTTGATTCTGTGGCTGAATTTAACCATAGGGTAGAGCATAAAAGCGGACATGCTGAACTCATGTCATTGGCTATTAAACATGCAATATTAAAGAGAGATGTATCTCACTTAACATTCCCAGATGAAGTGCAAATCATTAAAGCGGAACCCAATGAAAAGGCAAAAGATTCGGAAGGCAGATTAACTCCAATGACCATAGGGCCTCCGAAAGAGTCATTCGAAAAGGCATTAAATATGGTGAATGGATCCAAGAGACCAACTATTGTTGTAGGACATGGAGCTAGGTTTCATATGAAAGAAATAACTGAGTTTGCTGAACAATTAAAATGTCCAGTGATGACTACTTTTAAAGCCAAAGGTCAGATCTCTGATAAACACTCATTAGGTTGTGGTGTGATAGGAAGAAGTGGAACCCCAATAGCTTCATGGTTTATGAACGAAGCGGATTTATTAATAGTGATTGGAGCCTCATTTTCAAAACATACAGGATTAACACCAAAAATACCAACGATTCAGATAGATTTTGATCCTTTGGCATTAAGTAAATTTCATAAAGTGGAAGCACCTGTTTGGGGAGAAATATCCGTTACTGTAGGCATGTTGAAAGAGAGACTTGGCTCTACGGATAATAAGTTTGATCATACTTCACAAGTTCAATACCGATGGGATATCTGGAAGGAAGAAAAGCAAAAACGACTTCAAGAAGACAGAGATAAAGGAATAAGCTCAATTGCTGTCTTTGATTCTTTGAATAAAGTAGCTCCTGAAAATGCCGTAATGTGTGTAGATGTTGGAAACAATGCTTATTCGTTCGGACGATATTTTGAGAGTACGAATCAATCGTTTCTTATGTCTGGTTACCTAGGGTCTATTGGATTTGCTTTACCTGCAGCTTTGGGTGCATTTGCAGCAGTAGGTACAGATAGGCCAATTATTGCAGTAGCTGGTGATGGTGGATTTTGTCAGTATTTAGCTGAGGTTACAACTGCAGTCAAATACAATATGCCTATCAAAATGATAATTCTGAATAATCACGAATTGGGAAAAATTTCAAAAGAACAGAGAGCAGGAGAGTTTGATGTTTGGGCGACCGAGTTAAGCAATCCTAACTTTGCAGAATATGCGACTGGCTGTGGGGCGCTTGGAATAAAGGTAACCAATCAAAAAGATCTTCGTAATGCTATGCAGCAAATTATGGATCATGATGGTCCAGCTTTACTTGAAGTGATGACAGATGTAGGTTTGATTTAGATTTTTATCTGATGGCGAAATCTAAAAACCTTTGGCGTTAATTATGAGGAAATTTATCAACATTGGTATTCTAATTTGGGTTTTGTTTATTACAATGTCTGGGTGTTCAACTCAATGGACAGATGTCATCCAATATGGTGCAGTAAGTAGTTCTGAGTTTAAGGAGACTGTTAAATTGGAAACTCAGTTAGGGTTAATATTTGCAAACGTTACAATTCAAGGTAAGGAGTATCGCTATTTGTTTGACTCAGGCGCGCCTTTTAGTATTTCAACACAGCTGCAACAGCATTATAACTTTAAAAAAGTAAGTAATGGAAATATTGTTGATAGTGATCAAAATAGGAAAAAGGTTATTTGGGTACAAGTTGATTCTATAGCAATCGGAGATATAGCATTTACGGACCTATCTGCATTTGTTGGTGATTTTAAAGCTAGCCCAATCTTGAAATGTCTTGATATCGATGGAATCATTGGTTCGAATCTCATGAGGCATTGTAATTGGACGATAGATCAAGAACAAAACCTATTGTCTTTCAGTGATACAATTGATGTAAATGATTTGGAAGAATCAATAGGCATCCCTTTTATAACGGACAACCAATATAAAATCTTTATTAGAATGAATTTTGGTCAGACTAAGATTAAAAACATATTAATGGATTATGGTTCTAATGGATCAATTTCTCTAAACAGAAAGCTATTTGATACGCTGAAAGAGAGAAACGTAATAGGTGATACATATTTGGAAAAAGGATTCAAACAGACAGGAATTGTTGGAAAAGCTGTAACTTTCTGTAGAGAAGTAGCTTGGTCGGATTCGGTGAGTATTAATAATATAGACCTTGAAAATGTATTGTTGAAAACTGGAGGAAAAGTTTCCGTAGGTAATGAT
>CAJXUU010000333.1 GCA_913061325.1 uncultured Saprospirales bacterium
GAGATTTCTGCCTGTCTCGTGGGCTCGGAGATGTGTATAAGAGACAGGGTTTCTACTTCAAAAATGAGTTAGGACGGTTAAATTAATAAATATTAATTATTTAATTATTCGTATTCATTTAAGTTTTAGATTATTCAAAGCAAGAAATTTAATGTATTGACAATTGCCACTTATCCCAATAAGGAAATCGCTCACTAACTACTTGACAGTCAAATACTAAAAATTAAATACTTAGAATAAAGTAATTATTATCGTGATGTATGATTTATCGCACCGCTAATATAGAATAAATGGGTAGGTATAAGATATGATGTCGAAATAGATTCTCAATAAAAAGAAAAAGCCCATCATTTCTGATGAGCTTCTCTTGAGGTCGCGGACGGACTCGAACCGCCGTACGAGGTTTTGCAGACCTCTGCCTAGCCACTCGGCCACGCGACCATTTGCAATAAACAATCGTGGCTATTATGATTGTCTATTTTTAAATGCGAGTGCAAATATAGAATATTTTTTAATACAGCATCAAAAAATATTGATTTCTATTTGCACTTTATGAAACTAATAAAGACAAATATTGTTCCAAATAGGTAGGCAATTTTTTAAAAAAAACAAACAAATAAAGGTAAACCATTGAATCTCTAGTATTTAATAGCAAACAATGTATTATCTTTGCGCAAAATTTAAAAAAATACATAATGATGGATACGCAGATAAAAACCAATTACAAGGTAAAAGATATCAGCCTTGCGGCTTGGGGAAGAAAAGAAATGGAATTAGCAGAAGCTGAAATGCCAGGTCTAATGTCTCTAAGAGATGAGTTTGGTGCTTCACAACCTCTTAAAGGTGCAAGAATCGCTGGATGCCTGCATATGACAATTCAGACAGCTGTACTAATCGAAACACTTACCGCTCTTGGAGCTGAGGTAACATGGTCTTCTTGTAATATTTTTTCTACGCAAGATCAAGCTGCTGCTGCCATCGCAGAAACTGGAGTACCAGTGTTCGCTTGGAAAGGAATGAACGAAGAAGAATTTGACTGGTGTATAGAGCAGACGCTTCATGCATTCGAAGGAGGTAAGCCTCTAAATATGATCTTGGATGATGGTGGTGACTTGACTAATATGGTTTTAGATAGATTCCCTGAGCTAGTAACTGATATCAGAGGAATATCTGAAGAAACAACTACAGGTGTACACAGACTATATGATAGAGTAAAAAATGGTACACTTCCTGTTCCTGCTATCAATATCAATGACTCAGTTACTAAGTCAAAGTTTGATAATAAATATGGTTGTAAAGAATCATTGGTTGATGCAATAAGAAGAGCAACTGATATCATGATCGCTGGTAAAGTAGCTGTAGTAGCTGGTTATGGTGATGTAGGTAAAGGTAGTGCAGCATCACTTAGAGGAGCTGGAGCTAGAGTAATCGTTACTGAAATCGATCCTATCTGCGCACTACAAGCTGCAATGGACGGATTCGCAGTTAAGAAAATGTCTACAGCTCTAAAAGAAGCTAACATAGTAGTGACTGCTACAGGAAACAAAGACATCATAACTCCGGAGTACTTCAAACAAATGAATGATAAGACTATCGTTTGTAACATAGGACACTTTGACAATGAAATCGACATGGCATGGTTAAACAATACCCATGGAGATAGTAAGGTAGAAATCAAGCCACAAGTAGATAAGTATACTATCGACGGTAAGGATATCATCTTATTGGCAGAAGGTAGATTGGTAAACCTTGGTTGTGCTACGGGTCACCCATCGTTCGTAATGTCAAATAGTTTCACTAACCAAACGCTTGCACAATTAGAGCTATGGGAGAAAAGTGACAAATATGAAAATGACGTTTACATGTTGCCTAAGCACTTGGATGAAAAAGTAGCTTACCTTCACCTTGCTAAGATCGGTGTTGAATTAGAAGAATTATCTAAGGATCAAGCTGATTACATTGGTGTGCCTCAAGAAGGTCCATACAAACCTGAATATTACAGATACTAAGACTCGCTCTTAGAACTAGAAATCATACTGAAGGGCGAGAAATATTTCTCGCTCTTCTTTTTTGCCTTTTATCGAATTGCAAAATAACAAAAATGAAAAAAGCTGAATCGTATATAGTACTAGAGCATGAATTAGATACCTACCGAAAGATCATGACTCAAGCGGCAACCGTAATCTTGGATCAAGATGTATCGAAATATCCGATCATGGTTGCACATCAGCAAGAATTAGAATTGGGGATGTCTATATTTAAAAGAGAGGAAAACAAAGGGTCAAAATGGTCTATCCATGCTTCTTCTTTAGAGGAGTTTGTTTCAAAACAGATTGTATATCCTGATAAGATCGAGGAGTTCAAATCGAATTATAAGTCAATTGATTCTAGTGTTTGTGTATTTGTATTGAGTGAATTAGGAGCAGAGTTTATTTTTCTTCCAATTAAGAAGTAGTAACTACTCAGCATATGACCCTAGAATGGGTCACAGCATTTTAGAGACGGATACAATCCATCGATAATAGTTGAATTTAGGTGTGTTTTGGCGGTATTTTTTTCCCAAAGAGGCAAAAATAGTGACAAAACTATAATTTTTCGAGGGTACCTGAGTAGTTACAAGAAGTAAACAACTAAGAGATCGTAAAAGTAAAAGGGAGTTGAAACGCATGTTTCAACTCCCTTTTTTCGATTTTATTCGTTACTACCTATTTCTTAGAATTTCACATCAAATATGTACTTATCATTATTATTGTCCTCAGTAACTACAACCTCTTTTACAGAAAGTAACCAATATTTTCCATTGTTAGTCACAACGAATTCATCTCCAACTGTTACTACAGATGTAGAGTTTGTGGAGTTGATTTCAGTTCCTGTATTGTTAGTATATAGTCCTTCTATTTCTTCTTTAGTTGTTGTTTCAGCGAACGAATATCCTTCCAGAGTTCCATCAGCAGATGCAAGTACATATTTCATAGTAGCACCGTTTACCGCTGATATAGTCTGTATCCAGTTTTTATCAAGAGTCATATCAGTATCAATACCATTATCTATCAATTCCGCCATTGCACTATTTGAAAGTACATTATCACCTGTATCTAAGTCTAGTCCTCCAGGTGCTAATCCATCTTGATTTAATACTTCATCTTCTCTTATTTCTACAGGAGTTCCTGCCATTGTAGTCGTTACAGTGTAAGAAGCAGTATCTCTACTTCCAAATTCATCTTCTAAAATGAATGAATAAATAGAAGTTCCTACCTCAAGTGGAAGATCAACTAAAAATTCTCCTTCTTCAAAACCATCAACATCAGTTCCAGTTAATTGGAAAGGGTTTCCCGCTGCCATCATAGTTAATTCATTCCAGTTAAAATCTGCTGCATCTACTAATTCACTATTTCTTCTTACTTCAAGTGATGATAATAAACCAGATCCTTTTTCACCAGTCAATTTAAATGATACATTTTGTGCTCCTTCTGTTAATGTAGGTGTTTGATCACCTAATCCAGTCAAAGTAGGAGGAGTAGCCGCAGTTGCAACCGTTACAGTAACGCTACTTCTTAATGGAGTTGCAGCATTGTCTCTCACTTCTACTTCGAAGTTTGATGATGTTCCTGCAGTTGCTTGTGCTATTATGGAAACAGTCCATGATAGGCTCTCTCTATCAGTACCCACTAATAATGCAGGATTTGCTGAAGCGTCAACGCCATTAAATTTCAATCTAGATTCTGGCACTTCTATTCCGTCCTCATACACATATACGCCATTCATCTCATTTGTACCTTGAGCCGCTGAGATTTCGATTGTAAACTCTTCAGTAGGTGCTAATGTTAGGTTTACCTCTGACAAAAGTGTAACATTTGGAGCGGTATCAGCTGTAACTGGATAATCTTCACAACTTGTCATAAATAATGCTGCTACAAATAGAAGCATCAAAGTTGGAAAATTCAGAATTCTTTTCATTGTTTTTGTATTTTTCAGTTTTAATTAAATATTGGTTATTTCATAGTTGTCCAATCCTCTAAAAGACAGAAGAAGGTAACCACTTACTTGTAACGTTTAAATTAATAAAAAGTCACTTTCTAGTACGTTTTTATGATTTTCATAACCAGCTTGCTTTCAGAAAAATTAGTAAGCTCGTTTATCGTTATTTTCTATGTAATTTATAAATGATCTATTGACAACACGCGTACCTCCTGCGGTAGGATAATTTCCTGTAAAATACCAATCTCCAGTATTATTTGGGCAAGCTAGATGAAGATTCTCAATAGTTTGATATATCACTTTCACTTCGCAATTCAACCCTTTAGGAGTTACATCCTCTCCTATTTTATCAGATATCTGCTCATATGTAAATTCTTTATATAGAGCCTGCACCTGATTGATCATTTCATCAACTGGTTTTTCTTCTTCTGCGACACATCTATCATACGTTTCTTTCATTAAATGCTCTTTGCCATTTTCCTTGAGTAATGCTACCAATGCCTTAAATGCAGCAAATTCTCTCATTTTACTCATGTCTATACCATAGCAATCGGGGTATCTTATTTGAGGAGCTGAGGAGACAATTATAATTTTCTTAGGTTTCAATCTTGATAAACTAAAAATGATACTATCTCTTAGCGTAGTACCTCTTACGATACTATCATCTATCAATATAACCGTATCAACATTATTCTTGACTATTCCATAAGTAACATCGTATACATGGGCTACCAGTTCTCCTCTTACTACATCATCCGCTATGAAAGTTCTTAACTTCGCATCCTTGACCGTCAGCTTTTCAATCCTTGGCGTAATATTGAGTATTTTGTCTAATTCTTCATCCTTATAGTCATTGCCTAATTCTTTGATAAGACGTTTTCGAATCGTATTGGTATGTTTTTCTAATCCTTGGACTAATCCAAAAAAAGAAACTTCCGCAGTATTCGGTATAAATGAAAAGATAGAATTGTCAAAATCTTCACCGATTTCTTTTATGATATCTGGCACTAATAATTCCCCTAATTTTTTTCTTTCTAAATAGATATCACGATCTGTTCCTCTTGAGAAATATATCCGTTCAAATGAGCAAGCTTTTCTTTCTAATTGTTCTTTAACAAGAACTTCTTCCACATGACCATTCTTCTTCATGATCAATGCATGTCCACGTTGTAGTTCTTTGACTTCATTGATACCGACATTAATACAGGTCTGAATCGCAGGACGCTCGGAAGCCACAACTACTATCTCATCATCTTTGTAATAAAATGCTGGTCTGATACCAGATGGGTCACGAAATACAAATGCATCTCCATGGCCAATAAGACCCGCCATAACATAACCTCCATCAAATTTTCTACTAGCTCGTTGGAGTAATCTTGTAAGGTCGAGATTTTCAGCGATCAACTCATTAATCTGTTGATTAGAATATCCGTCTGGCTTGAACCAATTAAATAGACGTTGAACTTCATCATCTAAAAAGTGGCCAATTTTTTCAAGAACGGTCACCGTGTCTGATTTCTCTTTTGGATATTGCCCAAAGTCTACCAATTCATCAAACAATTCTTCGACATTAGTAAGATTGAAATTTCCCGCTAATACTAAATTTCTAGAAATATAGTTGTTTTGTCTTAAAAATGGGTGAACAGTTTCTATCGTATTCGACCCGTGCGTACCATATCTTAAATGCCCTAAAAGCAACTCTCCCATATAAGGCTTGTTGACTTTTAACCAAGCAGGATCGTTTCTTTGCTCTTCTGTCAAGTCGTTGAAATGACTGAATACACCTTCGAACAAATGCTTAATATATTGCGGACTATTACTTCTCTTTCTACTAATGTACCTACTACCAGGAGGCATATCCAACTTTATAGTGGCTATACCAGCACCATCTTGCCCTCTATTTCTTTGCTTTTGGAGGAGCAGTTGCATCTTGTTGAGACCATACAGAGCAGTTCCGTATTTTTTGTGGTAATATTCTAATGGTTTTAGTAATCTGATTACTGCTAAACCACATTCGTGGTGGATTTCATCACTCATTGAGTATGTTCCTATTTGGTTAGTGTTTACACCGCTATGCGGCACTTACAATCGATAAATATTTCAATTTTGCACTTCGAAAGATTAAAATATCTACCTCATTAAAACGAAGATGCAAATGTAGTCATTTTATTGAGTAAAATTTGTCCGAGAGTTATCCATTTGATTCTATTTATTGAAGTGGTTTAAGAACAAAATGTTAATTGAGTCCACTCCGAAAACTCCTCAACACTAAAAATGTTTCTTTTGGCGATATT
>CAJXUU010000334.1 GCA_913061325.1 uncultured Saprospirales bacterium
CGAGATTTCTGCCTGTCTCGTGGGCTCGGAGATGTGTATAAGAGACAGTAGCAACACTACCACAATCTTGGAATAAATATGTCAACGACGAAGAGTCAAAAGTTGAAGATTTATTATCTTTTGATGATATACACCGTAAATCACTAAAGGAATATAGCAATTCTGTTTTGAGTGTATTGGAAAGAGGGGAAACTCTTTATCCTTCTATCATTACAGATATTTATAGATTAGGAGTGACACTTGCTAGGAAGTATCGATTGATACGAACTTCATACTTGACATTTTTGTATGGGATTATTGTGTCTACAGCTTTATTCGCGCTTTGTCATATTATGTATTGATAATTCGCTAGTCAATAATTTATTAAAAACCTTAAATCTCAATAACAAAACAAATGGATCTTGGGTGACAATCAATGCAGGACCTAACTTTGTTTTTTCTAGTGAATACCGAGAATCTGAACTCGGCGTTTACGCAGAAGTAGAAATAAATATCAGATAAACTAAAAGGTTTCATTTTGGACCTATTGTTGGAATAGTATTGAGCGAGAATACTGAATTTACTGTGGGGTTTAATCTTGGTTTTGAATTTTAGAACGCTTTTTTTGAAAAAAAAATGAATGCCTAAATGCCTAAATGATTAAATGACTAAATGACTGAATGATTGAATTGGAGCAAAATTTTTCAATTCTCTATACTAGCCGACGTGCTTGCTTCGCAAGCCACTTGATCAGCCCGAGAATTTATAATTCTCTATACCAATCTACGTGTTTACTTCGTAAGCCACTTGAATGTTGGGAGGAGGCATCGTAGTTCTGGGTAAGAAACAGTATTTAGTAGAGAGACTTTTACTAGATTTTTTGAAAAAAAATATAATAATAATAATGATAAAAAGACCACAATATTTAGAAAACGGACAAGCACTGAAAGGACATGATCCTATTCACGTTTATAATGGAACGGCAACATTAGGAAATGAAGGGTTCTCTTCGCTTTTTGATGATGCGTTATACCATTTTGAATCCGCTGAAAACAAAATAATATTTGATAAGAACCCTGGAAAATATGCTCCTAAATATGGTGGTTATTGTTCGATTGCAGTATCTGAAGGAGTTCTTGTTGAAGCAAATCCACATAGCGCATTGATTCAAGATGGTGACTTACACGTTTTTTACAAAGATGATAATGAGGATACCCAAGATGAATGGAAGGAGAATCCTATTGTAAACAAAGGGAAAGCTGAAAGTGAATGGGCAAAATTGATATGAGTTAAATGCAACAAGATAATTATAAAATTTTACTAAGTTTTTATTTTGGAGCATCATAATACCCAACTGTTTAAAGGGATCTTACCTAAACTCTAAATATTTGATATTTGTATTCTCAGGGATATTGCATTTTGTCGGATAATATTATTTTCTTTGCAGCGATAAGAGATTGATGATCGGTTATCTGACATCTTTTCTGATATCAAAGAGAGTGTAGCTCAGTTGGTTTAGAGCATTACCTTGACAGGGTAGGGGTCGGGGGTTCGAATCCCTCCACTCTCACAGAATGAACAAAGCTGGATGCGGATGCATCTGGCTTTTGTGTTTTAAGGGATTCGCCAAGTCAAAAGACTTGAGCGTATTCAGTAAAACACAAAAGCCAAGACACGAAAGTGTCAGCTTTGTTTACTGACCTTTGCTAGAAAAGCGACGGACTTGTCAATCCCTCTTTATTCCAACAGAAGGAATAAAATTGACACCTTCCACTTTCCTAGGATGCGCGAAATCAAAGATTTAAGCGAATTCAGTAAAACACAAAAGGGTGGGCAAGAAAGTGTGGGCTTTGTTAACTGACCTTTGTTAATGTACGGTGGTGTGAGAGGTGTACTTCGTTGCTATGTAGGGGCGGAGCCGCCTACTCGATTAGGTTTAGTTTTTCTTTTTTTTTAATCTATTATTCAAACTGTTCATAAGCATCAATAATATCGAGGTATACACCGTCAAAACCTGCGTCTAGTATATTTTTTAGATATGAATTATCATTTCCGAAGATTAGGTTTTGCCATTCCTGTTCCCAGTATCTAACTATATAATTACCCTGCCAATTAGGATTTTCTTCTTCTATAACTGATGGATTTCCAACAGTCCAATTGGGTTGCCAATAGTATCTGTAGTCTTCGGCCTCACAAATACTCATATAGCAAATTAATAAACGTGTCCCTCCGTTGGGTTTTTGTTTTAATTCTTCTATCTGAGCTACTGTAAATTATTCTTCATTATAATAGAAGTCCATTATTATGAAGTCATAGTTTGTGGTTTTTACAGCATCGACAAATGCTTGTTTTGTAGGATATTCATTATCAGGGGTTATTAGATATAACAAGTTTTTGCATCTTGTAAATTTGTAATAACATCCGAATTTTCATTATAAATCTGTGTTGGGGGGGTCGGAATATTGTCTAATTCACGGTGGTTTGCTGCAAAAGAAATATAGCCTTTTGAGTTATTTTCGGAATGCTAATTATCCATTTTCGAATGTGTAGAACAGTAATCGGTAACCATTATTTGTACTGTTCCATTGTTTTTCGCCATATCCAAAAAACTACTTAACCATTCATTATCAGCAGTTGGTGTTGCTTGGTCGTCTGAATTGTAACCATAAAATAAATCTTCTTGTCCAATATCATCAATTGCATTAATATATTTCATTTCAGGTACAGTTTCATCTCCTGTAGTGCTGACAAGATCAGCTCCGTTTTGTGGTATTATTGCGAAATTTGGATTAATTCCTTTTGCATAAATACTTATTTCTTGAACAAAATTTCTCATTTCTTGCCTGTAATCTATATCCTTAGGCAAAGGATCATCATCTTTTTTACAAGCTGTTAAATTTATTATTACCATTAAAAATAATACCAACTCACTCGATGTTATCCTCATTTTTTCATAATTAATATTCTTCATTCAATTTCAGTATTGTTCTTCTAATTAAACACAACACTTGCATCAAGGAACAAGGTACTGATATATCCCTTATTTATTCACCTATGCTTATTGATAATCAATGAATTAAGAGAAACTCCATAGCCGTATATACCCGAGTAATAAACGTTTATACACGGATATCTTAGAATAATTGCATTAGTCCATCTGTCTTAACATACACAATATAGGGAAAAGTTGAGCGAGATTAACTGAGCTTCCATTGCTAAACACTTATACAGCCATCTTCCACAACAATGATATAGATCATTGGAATAGCTGATAATGATCATACATTTTTATGACTTTATCCCTCAATTTTATAAAATTATAATTGAAACAAAATGTAATATTTTAAACAAGACGAAAAATATACAACTGGACTCTTAAAACAGCATTTTTTCGATATCGATAATGCTAACGCAGCCGTGCAAATATTTAGTGTATTTCTACTTATAACCCAAAGTAGAAATTACTTTGCCATGATACTGTATTGGCCTTATTATTTATTAATGCAATTTTACAAATCTAATTAATCAATGGAAATATTCTATCTCATTATTGTCGTTATACTTTTTGTGCTTGCGATATCTGACTTGGTGGTTGGTGTAAGCAATGATGCCGTAAATTTTCTAAACTCCGCTGTTGGTTCTAAAGCCGCATCTTTTCGTTTAATTTTGATTATCGCTGCAGCTGGAATCATATTCGGATGTACCTTTTCGAGTGGGATGATGGAAGTTGCAAGGAAAGGAATTTTTCACCCGGAGCATTTTTATTTTTCTGAGATCATTCTGTTATTTCTCGCTGTGATGGTGGCGGACATTATTTTATTGGATAGCTTCAATACTTTTGGATTACCTACGTCTACTACCGTGTCTATTGTATTTGAATTACTAGGTGCAGCAGTTGCATTCTCAATAATTAAGATATATACTCAACAACAGGGATTGGGTATTGCAGAATATATAAATGCAGATAAAGCAATGGCCATCATATTTGGAATTTTTCTGTCTGTATTTATAGCCTTTACTGTGGGTGTAATTATCCAATATTTCACACGGCTTCTCTTCTCTTTTGATTACGAAAATAAAATGAATTATTATGGAAGTATCTGGGGAGGTTTTGCAATTGCGGCGATCACTTATTTCTTATTGGTCAAAGGAGTAAAAGGAGCTTCCTTTATGAATGACTCTATAAAAGATGCCGTGAATCAAAATGCTTTTTGGATCATTTCCATAAGCTTTGTAGCCTGGACCATCATATTGCAGATCGTCCTATACATCTTCAAAGGATTTGATATCATGAAGTTTATTGTATTGATCGGCACATTTGCCCTGGCCATGGCATTTGCTGGAAATGACCTGGTGAATTTTATTGGTGTCCCGCTTGCTGGCTACAATTCATTTGAGTTATATCAAGCCAGTGGCGAAGCTTCGAATAGTTTTTTGATGTCAGGATTGGCTGGTAAAGTTCCTACGCCTACCTTATTGCTTATTTTAGCTGGGATCATTATGACAATCACATTATGGACTTCTGATAAAGCCAAATCTGTATTGAAGACATCTTTAGATCTGGGTCGACAACACTCGGGTACAGAAAGATTTGCTTCATACAAAGTCTCGAGATCTATTGTACGAATATCTTCTAAGATAGCAACAACTGTAGAATATGCGTTACCTAAAAGGCTTAAAAATCATATGAACTCCCAATTTGATGAGAAACCCTTTATTGCAAAACAAGTCAGTCTTGGTTCTGAGGCACCTGCATTTGATATGCTGAGAGCGGCAACTACATTAGTTGTAGCAAGTATTCTCATATCAGTCGGTACATCATTTAAGCTTCCACTATCCACCACCTATATCACTTTCATGGTTTTCATGGGAGCATCATTGGCAGATGGAGCCTGGGGAAGAGAAAGTGCTGTTTATAGAATTTCCGGTGTGCTTTCAGTAATTGGAGGATGGTTTTTTACCGCATTCTCAGCATTTGTATTAGCATTCATCATAGCAACACTTTTCCATTTCGGAGGAATATTTGCAGTGGTTGCCATACTTCTACTTGCCGGGCTATTAATATACAGAACAAACCGCCTGCACAAAGAAAGAATGGCAGAAAAAGAGGCATTTGAAAAAACAATTGACGAGGGGTCTTTGAATAGAACTAAAGTACTCGAAGTTTCAGCCAAAACATTGAACCGATATTTAGGCCACTTTATTAGAGACATTGATGCTGCTTTCGATGGCTTGCAATTGGAGGATCTGGAAGGGCTGACTAAAATCAACAAAGATTTTAAAAAGATCCATGATCAATCCAGTATGCTGAGAGGAATTGCGAATGACTCATTGGATAAGATAGATGAAGAAAATTTAGATGTTGCACACCTATATATCCTGGCGCTCGAATACACACAAGAGATGGCTACCAATGTAAGAGATATAATAAAACCAATTCTCAACTACGTGGACAACAATCACAAATCATTTTTACCGGAACAAATTGAAGAGTTAAAATCGATTCATGAAAGCCTGAAGGACAAAATGATATCAACCATAAATGTGTATAAGAATGATGATAAAGAGGGAGCTTCTGAACTACTGATTAAAATGGATGACTTTGTTAAGTTGATCAGATCTGTCAGAAAAAAACAAATTAAGCGAATTAAAAATCATTCTATAGGAACAAGAAACAGCCTTTTATATCTTAGCCTTTTAGGCGAGATGAGGAATATTGGCTGGTATGCGAGCAGAATGGTAAAAGTCTATCTCGATCTTGCAGAGGGGCAAGATGAGATCATTGATGAAAGTGGTACGGAAGAAACAAATACAGATGAAAAAATAGACAATTACAACTAGCTCCAAAATTGGAGAAACACTATTTATAATTATTAAATCACCACATTAAAAGTTACACTATGTCCAAAAAAGATGATAAGAAAAAAATTGCGAAGAAGGTTGCATTGAAAAAAGCTGCCAAGAAAGCATTGAAAAAAGCTGCTGCAAAAAAAGCTACGAAGAAGGCTGCATTGAAAAAAGCTGCAAAGAAAGCATTAAAAAAAGTAGCGGTGAAAAAGGCAGCAAAAAAAGGAAAGAAAATAACTTTAGTTGATATTTCAGATTTAAATATAAAAATCCCCAAAAAAGGTCTAGTAGTTGTTGTTGAGTGGTTAATTATAGAACATAACAAAAAAGAGTTTACTTTAATCTCTGAAGGAAAAAGAAAAATGAGAATAGCCTACGAACCTATGATTGGTGCTGTTGCTAAAGACACAAATAAATATGCAATGATTTATAGAGGAGAATGGATG
>CAJXUU010000335.1 GCA_913061325.1 uncultured Saprospirales bacterium
CGTCGGCAGCGTCAGATGTGTATAAGAGACAGTGGTAATTCCACTTTTCTTGAGTAAAAAATAGAAATAATTATTGAAAGCTATTTTTAAAACCCCTAGCCGCGCACACTTGCATTTATACTATTTAAGGATTTTACAAATACATCCAACTCTTCAGTGGTCGTAAATACATTGGGTGTAATTCTACATCCATGTACATTTGCATATTTAATAGCAACTGTAAAAACTTTGTAGTCAGTTAGAAGCTCTTTTGCTAAATCTGCAGGTTCTATTCCATCAATTCCAACATTTGCAATTCCACACGCTCTGTGAGACTCTTTAGGCGTATTTACATTAATTCCGGCTACATTCCTCACTTTTTTCGTCCAATATTCTTGTAAATATCGTAATCGAGCTTCCTTTCTAGCGCCACCAAGTAAGTTATAATAATCAATTGCATTTTCTATGGTTAAGTCATGATAAACAGGTATCGTTCCTGTATGATTTAATCGGGAAATATCGCCTGGTTCTTTTTTGTGTTCTGCAAAAATTGGCCAAATATTATCTATATGTTCATCCGCAACATACAATAGACCGGTACCCAGAGGAACTGCCAACCATTTGTGCAAACTAGAACCGTAGAAATCACATTCCAATTCATTCATATCAAATTCAAAATGACCAACACAATGTGCTCCATCTACCATCACTTTTACCCCTTTCCTATGTGCCATTTGGCAAATCTTTTTAATGGGTAAGATTTGCCCAGTAATATTAATCATATGGCAAACCATAAGCAATTTTGTTTTTGCGGTAATTGCCTTTTCGTAAATACCTACAATTTCTTCATCTGACTTTGGATGATTGGGCACTGAAATTACTTTATTTATGATTCCAAATCGTTTTGCTACTTGCTCGAACATTATTTTCATAGCACCATAATCTTGAATAGCATATACTGCTTCATCTCCGGCTTCCCAATCCATCCCTTTAATGATCATATTTAAAGATTCGGTTGTATTTCGAGTAATGATTATATTCTTCGCAGTGGCCCCAACAATATTTGCCAATTTTTCAGACATGCGTTTTTTGTTATCCCATTGCACAGTTCGCATATAATATGATCCTTCATAGTTAACCATATCTATGTTTTTGTGAAGCGCATTTAGCGTTGGAGTAGGAATGATATTATAATAACCACTTTCTAAATTTATATACTCAGGTTTGAGTTTATAATCTTGGCGCACCTTTAACCAGAAATCTTCACTTGAAGCCAATTCATTTATTGGAGTTTTTGCGGCTTCATCAGCACAAGAAGCTAAAGCGCTACCGAAGTATGGAGACCCTAATGCAACTAGAGATATGTTTTTCAGGAAATCACGTTTTTTCATAAAGCTTGGTTTTGAATGTTTGCGGATAATGTGAAATGCGTTTTAATGCATTTTACATCTTGTTGAACTCAGTTTTTTCAATTGTAAATAGTTTTATTTTTTCATTTCTACCTCTCAACTCTACCTCTTCTATTGAGTGGGATTGAAACTCGTTTCCCAGATCCATTGCTTGAACCACTTGTTCAGAGGTGAGTATCTCAACAGCATATTTATTACACAGTCCCTGAATTCTTGCTGTTGTATTTAAAACATCTCCTGAGAAAATTATTTCCTTCTTTATCACTCCAATTTCACCAGTAGTTACGCTCCCCAAGTGAATTCCCGCTTTGAAACTCGGTACAAGACCAAATTCCAGATTGTACTTATTGGCTTGATGACTTAAAGCCGATTTCATCGCAAAAAAACAATTGATACAATTATTATCTATTTTATCTTCTTTTTGTTTCCAACTTACTACAACTTCATCACCTACATACTGATATATTTCTCCCCCAAATTCTATAATGGCGTCTGTCAGATCCGCGTAATATTCTCTAAGCATTTCAAAATATTTTACATGACCTAGTTTTTCAGCAATTGCAGTAGAATCTTTCATATCGAGAAACATGAAAATTCGTTCTTCTTCAATTGGTCGATGATATTTTCCAATAAAAAAATTAATGAGGACACCTTGACCAATATTATCACTTACCTCTGAGTAGAATAAACTAAAACTGATTGCCAATGAGACGTAAATTTCAATTGTCCAAAAGGCGAAATTATTAACGAAATTTGAAGTATTGGTCAAAACTCGTTTATCAAAGGGAGTGGTTCCCAATTCTATTGCAACGCTGAACATTGAAATAACCAAGGTAAATGCTGTTATCAAGAACATGTAAATAGTCGTTTTATAGACGATCTTTTCTAGAAAACTTTTTTTCTGGAACTTTTTGTTCAGAAAAACTACTTCAATGCTACCTACTATAAGTCCCGAAATAAGTGTGAGAAAGCCTGCAGAAATAGGGTTAAAAAAATATGAATTCCCGGTAGAAGGATAACTTGTATGTTCTCCAAGTATTCCTTTTTCTACAAGTGAGTAGACAATGCCAAAAAGCATAATTATTAGCCCAAATGGTATAATTTGTGCAATTTGCCTTTTACCTTTTGCCGATATCATATTTATTTTAATTTAGTACAACGGTCTTGTATATGGTTAGTGGCGTCTTCGGCGTGCTTGTCGGATGTGAACGTCGGACGTAGCCGTCGGAAGCGGGGGCAGATCCGTTAGTTCGGAAATTCCCGATGAACCAAGTTACATAAATTGTAGGAAACAACATTCATTAACCATCTGGCGCTAGCCATTAATTATATACATTGTTGTGCTTTCGTTATTTTGTTAGTTGAGAGTCAACCTCAGCTAAAATTTGTTCTACTTGTTCCTTTATTCCACCGAAAAATTTTGTTCCATTAGCCGCCTTAATAGTCAGATGATAAACTAGTAGGTTATTTTCAAATTCAATCAAGCGGAACATTTGCTTATTGTCTAATTGTATCCGAAATTGATTTGTGTTTAAAATTTAGACCTCTATCTATGAGTATTTTTCGGATACTGCCATTTTTATTGAGTTGGCTTCCCATTTTATCCTTAAGAGAATGAGTAGAAGTTTCTTGTAGTTTTAAAAAATCTAATCCACTTTCAAAAGATGCAAGTTGTTGTCTTAGTTGTGCATTTTGAATTAAATTAAGGTTTCCTGAACTAATAATGTCAGTTAATACTCCTTTTGATGGCATATAGGTTGCTTCGCCAGACATAACTGAATAAAATATATCTGATAATGCATTATCACTGATGGTGTCACGAACATTAATATCAAATAAAGACAACATATTCTCTACTGCATCAATTCGCTCCTTATTTTCTTTAAGACAGCTATTTATTTATTTTAAGTTAGTTTTAAATTCAGTTTGCAAAGACAACAAATACTGTTGTTCTACTTTTCTTCGCTGCTTATTATTATTATTGATGTTATTAATTTGTAATGCAATCAAAATTCCAATAACGACAAGAATTATTTCTCCAATAGCATATTTTAGATACTTACCAGTTTTGTTTTTTTCCATAAGATCGTATCGTATTTTCCGAAAGAATTTTATCATTAGAGTTTAGTTTCTCTTAAGATAGGTTAATAAAGTAGATTACGGAATCTCGAATAATGAAGCACAACGATTCTGCGGATATGGGTTGATTTGAGAAAAATAAACGCCGCTTCGCGGATTTTTCTCACGTTTCCCTATATCTGCAGTTGTGCTGTCGTCCGACCCTTGGGGGAGAGGATGGCACAACTGCGGCTTGCCACAGAATCGTTGAGACAGCATACTCCCTGCGGTCGCATGCTGTCTCAACGGCAAGTATAAGGGGCGTTTTAATGCCCTTTATACAGTGTTATATACAGATATTAAATCAAATTTGGTTGAGGGGTTAATCTTAGATAAGGCTTGACTTCAGTATGTCCTTTTGGAAATAAATTTGGTATTTCCTCATTTGTAACCGAAGGAACAATAACACAATCGTCACCATTATTCCAGTTGGCTGGTGTAGCAACTTTGTGGTAAGCAGTTAACTGTAACGAATCAATTACTCTTAGTAATTCATCAAAGTTTCTACCTGTTGACGCAGGATAAGTAATTGTCAATTTCACTTTTTTGTCCGCTCCAATTACAAACACAGATCTAACCGTTAGTTTGTTATCTGCATTTGGATGAATCATATCATAAAGCGTTGCTACTTTTCTGTCTTCATCCGCAATAATTGGAAAATTAACAGTTGTATTTTGCGTTTCGTTAATGTCTTTAACCCACCCATTATGAGATTCTAATCCATCAACACTTAAGGCTGCTACCTTTACATTTCTTTTGTCAAATTCCGCTTTGTATTTTGCAACAGTTCCTAATTCTGTTGTGCAAACAGGGGTGTAATCTGCTGGATGAGAAAATAATATTCCCCAGCCGTCACCTAACCAATCATGAAAATTAATTTCACCCGCCGTTGATTGTGCTGTAAAGTTCGGAGCTTCATCTCCTAATCTAATTGTACTCATTTTTTAGTTTATTTAATTTATTTGTCTTCAAATTTGTATTTAACGGTTCTGCGGATATGGGTTGACGTGAAAAAAATGCGCGTTAGCGGCTTTTTTTTCTCACGTTTACCTATATCTGCAGTTGTGCTGTCGTCCGACCCTTGGGGAGGAGGATGGCACAACTGCGGCAAGCCGCAGAATCGTTGAGACAGCATGCGACCGCAGGGAGTATGCTGTCTCAACGCCCAAGAGTACGTGGCGGACGCAGCGATAGCAAGTCTGACATCGTACTCAATGTTATAAAGAGGCCACTTCTTTTTTTATCGCTTCTGAAACAAATTGATTTAAAGATTTACCATTCATTGCAGCAATCTTAAATGCTTTTGAATGTAGTTTAGGATCAATTCTTATGTTAAATGATCCTTTAAAAGATTTAAGCGGCTCTTTATCAATTTCTTTGCAGAGTTCAATATAGTCTTCTACAGAATCTTCAAATGCCATTTTTAGCTCACTAACACTTTCTCCTTCAAATGTTACAAGGTCATTAATACCTTCAATTTTACCGTAAAAAAGTGAATCTTTTGTTGAGAAATGTACAGTGCCAATAAAGTCCTTAAATATTAATTTATCCGTCATATCAGATTTTTATCTTTGAGTTCTGAAATAATTTCTTTTTTCACATAATCTTTGAGTTCGTTGCCTGGATGAGGTTTATGAAGTCTAATTATATGCTGTTCTCTCTTATTTATAAAGGCTACCCTTGATCCTGATGTCTTTCCTTTTTGGGTTTCCTTATATCCCAGTTTTCCAAGTAGGTAAGCTATTTCTAGGTAGGTTATAGTCGATCTTCTATTTAGGAGTTTAGCTATTAGTTTCTCATACTTACTCATAAGTTCAAAGATAGGATAATTTATTCACATTTGCAACTAAATAATAGTTGCATTGTGCTTTGACATTAGCTTCTCTATAACGTCCTAGTGACATGCGGCGTGCTGACGAAGGAAGCATGATCGTCATGTCACATGTTAGCAATCGTACCTTTATTTGCAATTCGCTTTTATTAATTCTAGTACTTCGTCCCCGTATATCTCTGTAAAATTAAATCCCAAAGCATCATTTAATGCTTTGCAAGCTTCATTTAATTTTGATAGCTTCTTTAAGATTAATGCTTTATTACGATATGCATATGCATTATAAGGATTTATTGCCAAAGAACTATCTATAAATTCAAGAGCCATACTATCTTTACCTAAATGCATAAGATTTATTGATTGATTACTGAAATAAAGATCATCCATATTATTCTTGATGTCTGAACTTTTCTCATAAAACTCAAAAGATTCTGAATATTTATTTTGCCGTTGAAGCAAGTATCCAATGTTCATAAGAATTCCAACATCGGTGGAGTCAATTTCCAATCCTTTGAGATAATATTTCAAGGCGGCATCTCTATTGTTTATTTCTTCTTCAAGGTTTCCTAAACTTAAAAGAATTCCTAAATTTAATGTGTCAATTTTATAAAGATCGAGTAATTCACTCTTGGCATTTTTAAAATCTCGCAGCTCATGTTTTGTGACTGCAATGAAAGTTCTAATTTCAAATTTCAAAGAATCACTTTCCGCTAACTGAAGAGCTTTTTGATATTCTTCCAAAGAATTCATTGGTCGTCCTATATAAGCTTCAAAG
>CAJXUU010000336.1 GCA_913061325.1 uncultured Saprospirales bacterium
TCTACACTATCCTCTTCGTCGGCAGCGTCAGATGTGTATAAGAGACAGGCTTTATGATGTTGATAAAATCAAACTGAATATTGTAAAATGTAAATATTCTAAATGGATTCAATTTGAAAAAATAGAAAGCCAAAATGATAACGGGAGTTGTTGTTTTGGCTTTTTTGTTTTAACACAAGTGTCTGAACACCTATGAGTTATCTGACACTTTCGTATTAAGTACCTGTTTTATATTGTTCTAGGAAACTTATTTACAATGACTATGCCTATAGAAAACAGCAATTAATCATTCACACTCCCATTCCCAATCATCCAACTGTGCATTCTCCGTCCTCAATGAAAAATGCCACCATTCTGTACGTATCCCTTTCATCCCATGAATCTCCATCAGTTTGGTCAATACTTTCCTGTTTTTCAGTACATCTACAGGTAGGTTTGTATTGGTCGTATAGGCCTCTGGTCCGAAGAAATCGAATTCTGTTCCCATATCCAGTTCTTTACCATCTTTATCTACGAGAGTAATGTCAACAGCCAGGCCTCTGTTGTGCATAGATCCATTTGTCGGTGGTGTCACATATCTAGCATCAGGTACGATATTCCACAGTTTTTGTTGGGCAGGTCTCGGTCTATAACAATCGAAGAGTTTGAGACGCATACCGTATTTTCTGTTTATATCCTGTTGGAGTGTCAATATCTTATCTGCCATCATGGGCCTTAGGAAACATCTTGGGCAAGGATAGATCTGATTCTTGGTAAAGTTATTATCTGTAGCATATCTAATGTCAAGGACGACACCGCTTCGTTCAGTTATTTCTTTCCATTGAGTGGTGTCATAGTCTAATTCGGTTACCTCCAAAGGTAGTTCTTGTTCTATAGTAGTTCCCACTTTTTTAGACTCAGTTATTATTTCTTGATTCGGAGGTTTACAACCAAATAAAAAAGAAATGCAAAGCAATTGAAGTAAAAAAAATGGCTGAAATAACCTGTGAACCATAAGATTAGATATTAAGATAATTGATTATTATATTTTTTCACATTTGTTATCATTTGATAATGCACTAGTCATACAATATCAAAACAATACATATAACACATATTAATAATGCAAAGTAAGTCTAAATGTTAATTGGACACTATAACTCGTATTAGATTTATTTTTAAGATATTAGTGTTACCCTATGAGTTTTACGACTAATTGTATAGACAAGTCCCCTGTCTGAAATATTCTGATGTTTCATCAATCTTCATAAAATTCTTTTAGGCCATTTCCCAGAGCTTCAATAAATCAGGGGATACCCCCATTTTATTGAAATACTTTAAAACATACTGATAAAAAAGGATTTACATATGTATATTTGTTTTAATATGTTCAGTTTAATTAATTGTAATACCTAAACCATGAAAAGAATTTCTACAATTTTGAACAGCTCGATGATGCTGTTTTTTATGTTTTTTTCTCTCAATACTGCTTACTCTAATGAAGAGTGTGTAGATGTGGAGAGCAGTTTTGCGCTTTATTGCCCAGATAATGTAACAGTATCCTGTGATGAAGAGATATGGGACTTATCAATCTATGGAAATGCAACTTATTACTACGGAGGAAACTGGTATGATGCTGGTACAGCATCTGTAAGTTATAATCTTAACTCTTGTAATGTTGGATATATCGTAAGAACATGGTCTGTAGAAGATTACAATTGGAATATTCAGACATGCAGCCAAGTGATTACAGTAACCGGCGGTTACAATTCATTCAACGAAAGTAATATCACATGGCCAGAAGAAAACATTACGCTAGAAGGATGTTATCCTTCTACACACCCAAGTCAATTGCCTCCAGGTTGGGGATATCCTACATGGTATGATGGAAATGGAGCTTGCGGAAGCAGTAATGTCGGTGTAGCACATTCTGATCAAGTATATACGATCAGTCCTACTTGTAAGAAGATAGTAAGAAAATGGCAAGTAATCGATTGGTGCCAATACAGCCCTAATAATAATGACTATAATGGCTATACACCTGGACTTTGGGTTTACTACCAATTTATAAAAATATCAAAAGGGGATATTCCAGTTCTTTCGTGTCCTGCAGATATCACAGTCAATTCTAATAATTGTGTTGATAAGTATATCAATGTAGACCCGTTATGGGTAGACGGCGAAGCTTGTGGTGGTGACTTTGAAATAACAAATAATTCTCCGTATGCTGATTATAACGGAGCTGATATTTCAGGTACTTACCCAATCGGATGGCATTATGTGAAGTACACTGTGAAATTTGGATGTGGAAAGAAAAAGACTTGTACTAGACAAATAAAAGTAACAGATAAGAAACCACCTACACCTTACTGCTATGCTTCATTAGCTGTGTCCTTGATGGGAGTTGATGATGATGGTGACGGGGTATTCGAAGATGGAATGGTAGAAATCTGGGCAAAAGATCTAGATAAAGGAAGTACTGCATCATGTAATGGTGGACCACTTAAGTTTTCTTTCTCTTCTGATGTTGATGAAACATTCAAAACATTCACTTGTGCAGATGTAGGAGAAAATCAAGTAGAAATGTGGGTTACTGATTATGATGGAAATCAATCATATTGTGTAGTTACAATAAGTGTACAAAACAATGGCGCTAATATTCCTGATTGTGAACCAGCACCAAGTGATCATGATGATGATGGTGTAATTGACGAAGATGACAATTGTCCATATGTTGCTAACCCAGACCAAGAAGATGAAGATGAAGATGGGATAGGTGATGCGTGTGAAGAAATGAATAATGACTTGGATGATGATGGGGTACTTGACATAGATGATAATTGTCCAGAAACTCCAAACCCAGATCAAGAAGATGAAGACGAAGATGGTATTGGCGATGCATGTGAAGAGGACGATAATGATCCAGGTACGCACTATTATGTTGGAGGAACTGTCAACACTCTCGGTGGAGAGCCAATGGAAGGTGTGACCGTGACAATTAAAGATCTAGAACCAGACACTAGTTATATTGTGACATTAGACACGGCTATTGTAGCGACTATGGACAGTATGTATAATGAATCAGATAGTAGCTATGTATACTTCATCGATTTGGATACTACAGTTACCGCTAATATGGATACTGTCGTAAACAACTTAATGTTAATGTCGAACACTGGACCTTGGGGTCATTACAGATTTGCAGGATTTGCATATACTGGAAATGAATACAAACTATATTCTGATTATAGTGGTATAGATTATACAAACGGTATCAATAACGAAGACCTTACCTTCCTCATGGATTATGTTGTGGGTAGTGTAGAATTTACAGATGCTCACCAGAAATGGGCAGCAGATGTGGATCAAGACGGAGATGTTGATTTCGATGATTTGAAGCGTTTATTAGAATTCCTTACAGGAGAGATTGATGATTTCGGAGTAGCTAGCGAGTGGTTATTCGTAGATGTTGAGCAGTTGGCAACAGCTACTGCAGAAGAACTTTATGATAACCCTAAAACAATCATTGAATTATTGATTGCTAATGATAATATCGATGATATAGATTTCACAGGAATCAGATTAGGAGATATTATTGTGGATCAAGCTGGAGGATTAGTTTCGGAAGATGATATTGAAGCGCTAGTAGCAATTGTTGCTGAAGATCCAACTGATTCGGAATTCGAAATTGAAGTAAGAGAGCTTGTTACATCAATTGATATTGATGATGTAAAAGTATACCCAAATCCATTCAGTGGCTCATTCCAGATGAATTTCTTAAGTGAAACAAATACTAATGTGACAATAGAGTTAACAGATGTAAGTGGAAGATTAATATACTCTAAGTCTCATGCTACAATAAAAGGACAAAACAATACAACTGTTACGTTAGATGCTCCACATAATGGGGTTCTACTCTATAGAATTATAAATAGAGACAATGTAAAATCAGGAAAGATACTTAGTTTGTAATTAAGCTACGTTATACACTCAGTTGCCCTTAATTTGAAAAAGACCCTTTGAGCAATCGAAGGGTCTTTTTTTGTTTTTAGGAATTTGGTATTGTAAGATTTATGGTGTGTATCAAAGTGAGCTTAGCTTACAGATTACTAGCGGTTATTGATTTTTTCTTATTTAACCAATAAACTGTTTCAAAATAGTGTCCATATCCATGGTCACTATACATCGTCTACCTGTAGGACTTTTATATGGAACTTCGCAAGCAAACAGTTGATCGATCATCAACTTCATCTCTGGTACTTCCATTGATTTACCTCTTTTGATTGCTGCAGAAACTGCAAGTGATCTAGAAAGGTTCTCTTCAATGCCAAGCTGTAGCTCCATGTTGGAAACGTACTGATCTATTAATCGCTCCATTAATACAGTGGCATCTGCATTTCCTGTTAGTCCTGCTGGTATACCGTGAATCAAGTACGTTTTTCCACCAAAATCTTCTACCTCAAATCCAAGGGAATTGATTTTTGGCAGGATATCTTTCATAATAGCTGCCTTTGCATTATCTAGTTCTATCGTCCTTGGAAATAATTCCTTTTGGGTTAATCTCTGATGACTACTCAAGCTAGAAAGGTTATTCTCATAAAGAATACGTTCATGCGCAGCTTGTTGATCTATCAATAAAAATCCTGATTTGATATGTGTCAAGATATATGTATTATGAATCTGATATGGAGGTTTTCCTTCTTCAATTTTTGAAATTTCTTCACCTGATTCAGTGCTTATTTTGCTAGAGACGGTAAAAGACTGTTGGGTATCAGTTGGTTGTTCTTCTTGTTGATCTTGGATGCCAGCATATATTTGCTCCCAAGCTTTAAGGTTTGATTTTTCGAATTTACCACCCGTATTTGGTTTAGAATATTCCCCTTCAGATTTGAGGTTGTATTCTTGATTTACTTTATCAAACGATCTTTGATTATCAACGGAATTACCGAAGTTAGAGTTTGCACCAAAATCTAATGTTGGCGAAACATTATAATGTCCTAATGCATGTTTGATTGCCACTCGGATGTAATTATAAATCAATCGTTCTTCTTCGAATTTTATTTCTGTTTTCGTTGGATGTACATTGATATCTATCTGTGCAGGATCAACAGTGATATACAAAAAGAACAATGGATACGCTTCTTTTACAATTAAATCATCATAGGCAGATCTTATTGCATGATTCAAATAATTGCTCTTGATAAATCTATCATTAACGAAGATGAATTGATCCCCTTTTGTTTTCTTAGCGGCATCGGGCTTACCTACAAAACCTGACAGAGTTACTATTTCCGTGTCTTCATCGATTGGGACTAGTTTGTCATTGATAGACTTGCCCATAATCGAAACGATACGCTGTCTGTAGTTGCCAGATGTTAGGTGGTAGACTTCTTGTTCATTGCTATACATCGACATGAAAATCGTAGGATGAGCTAATGCTACTCTCTTGAACTCTTCGATGATGTGTTTCAATTCTACAGGATCTGATTTTAGAAACTTTCTCCTTGCAGGTACATTGAAAAACAGGTTTTTGACAGAAAAAGTAGTACCCGATTGTGCAGAACAAGGTTCTTGTTTTGTCACTTTTGATCCAGAAACTAATAGTCTTCTCCCTAGTTCTTCTCCATGTGTTTTAGTGATCATTTCTACCTGAGCAATTGCTGCTATTGATGCCAAAGCTTCACCTCTGAACCCCTTTGTAGAAATAGAAAATAAATCCTCAGCCTTTCGGATCTTAGATGTAGCATGTCTTTCGAAACTCATACGAGCATCTGTGTCTGACATACCACTACCATTATCAATGACCTGGATCAAAGTCTTTCCCGCGTCTTTGATTATAAGTTTAACTTCAGTACTGCCTGCATCTATGGCATTTTCTACCAATTCTTTGACAACAGAAGCTGGTCTCTGGATTACTTCTCCAGCAGCGATCTGATTGGCAATACTATCAGGCAATAATTGAATAATATCTGGCATAGGTTTACTTTCTGATTGCAAAAGTAGAATTCTTTCTGTGATAACGGTAAGTGAGGATGGTGGAATTGTAACCAACTTCTCCACAAATGTAAATATTAAGGAATGAAACAATAATAAAGTTACATTCTTCTGCTTGATCTTTTTCCCTTC
>CAJXUU010000337.1 GCA_913061325.1 uncultured Saprospirales bacterium
ATATTGAAAGTTGCGATATTGTTGCTTGTGTAGTATGTGTTTCCATCAATCCAAATAAGCGAATCGCAAGCAGTTTGTAAATCTGTTCCAGCTGCCGAATTGTTAATTGTTAAATCAAGCGTAACTAATGAATCACAAGTATTGGCAGCACCACCTAGAATATTGAAAGTTGCGATATTGTTGCTTGTGTAGTATGTGTTTCCATCAATCCAAACAAGCGAATCGCAAGCAGTTTGTAAATCTGTTCCAGCTACAGAACAATAATTACTATATTCAATATGAAGTTTTGCACATGATGTTTGGGCTCCTTCATAAGATTCAGCAACTCTTTTACCTGACCCAGTTATTTTAAATACCATGGAATTTCCAAGTATCCAATCTTGTAAATTTACAATCTCTGTTACTATTGAAGATAGGTCTGGTGTTCGTTGATCTTCACCGGATGATCCAATGGGACTCCATACTGGAACTGACCAATTTACTATGTTTGAAGTAGTTGATCTTGAACTCACATTCTGAGAATTAAAAGTTTGAGCATCACCAATATTTTCCCCATGTATAATCAAATTTGTTTCATTACTTGTTGCTTCATCAACTGTAAACTGAATATAAGCATTTAAGATATTTGCCGATTGAGGAACATTGATATTAGTAAATCTTAAACCAATTACCTGATCAAAGCCATCAAAAACCATTTCAAGATCTGAACTACTCATATCCAACGTACCATCCTGTCTTTCTTCAACATCATCACTACCGGTAGAAATTGAAACTTCAACTTCATTTAAATCATCATCCTCAAGATTTACAGTAGCTTCAACTAGAGAATTTAAAGAGGCACCTGTTACATTTTGTAAAACCAGATTTATTGTTTCATCCTCCTCAATGTTTCCGTCTTGCAATATATCAATATCAAATGTCTTTAAACCATCTTCTCCATCTGCCCAGTATAAAGTTCCAGGTGAAAAATTAAAATCAGATCCTAAAGTTGCTGAACTGCCTGTTGATAATGCGTATTCTACTGAAGCTGCACCTAGTGATCCAGCTGAACGTTGAACTGCTACTGAAACAGTACCTTGAGACTCATTTGCATAAAAAGTTTGTGTAGAAAATTGCACATTACCTGGATATCCAGCAGTAAAGTTTATCGATACCGTGGCATAATCAACAGGCGAGCCATACACAATATCATGAACCTCGATGTAAAGATCATTGTTGATGCCGCCAAAATCGTTGACTACATACACAGAGTCCTCCAGGTCAAGTTTAGCAAGAAGCCAGGACTGGGAATATCCTGGGTTCGAGCCCCGTTTAGTAACCGTTATTTTATTAGCAGACTCCTTAGTGTTGCTGTTGAACCCTTTTTTTCTATTGAAGGCTATATGGATATCAGCCGTGGCACCCTTGACCTTTAGGAGAACCTGTTCATCGCCTGACGCCTTGGCATAATCGACCACCCCAACCAAATTACCGATCCACGAATCCGGGATGACCTGCGAGATGACATATTCTCTATCACTATACCAACCTAATTGAGAGCCCTTGGCTCCATTGAAGGCAGAGTAAGTGGTAGTAGCGCTGCCCATATATCCGGTATTATCACCATATTCAAAGCCTGCTTCACCAGAATGAGCCAAACCTAAATTGTGACCTATTTCATGCATAGTAACGTTTATGTTGTCTATTTTAGAATGTTTATACACGCTCATCCA
The DNA here is from genome assembly GCA_913061325.1 of uncultured Saprospirales bacterium. Lineage (GTDB taxonomy): Bacteria > Bacteroidota > Bacteroidia > Chitinophagales > Saprospiraceae > CAJXUU01. The sequence continues at coordinate 1,713 of CAJXUU010000337.1, forward strand.
ATGATTAGGGTATGCATAACCCTGCCAACCACCTGTCATACCGGGTGGGCAAACAATCATGACGAGGTCAAATTGGCTTGTCAAGCTAAAACCAAGCTTTGCATTTGCTGCTGCTATAACTGCATTCCTCCAGGGACCAGCACCACCATCTACACCGATCACATTTTGGTCGATAGCTACCTGAAGCACGCCGTCTACAACATGAGGCCCCTCGGCAGGAGAAAGAGTTTTCTGGTTGTATGAAATAGCAGCGAACTGAGAAGCATTACTGAGTGATTCACCATGAGTGCCAAATACATGATCACTCATATTAGCCGGGGTTATTGTGGGTTCTGAATCATTAGCTGTGACTTGAATAACGAGCACTATTGATTCACCAGTGCCAGATGCTTTTTGAACAGCTAATTCCCTTGATATAACCGCATCATAATCGATACTGATAAACGACCAGTTTGAAACATCAGTGAACTGGATTTTACTTTTAGAACTAGTGATATTTCCGTTGGTCAATCTCACTCTGGGGTTGAGTTTCCTTCGGACACTATTCTCATCCCATCCATTGGATCCGGCCTTAGCCTTGAGCTTTCTCTGGATAGATTTCATCTCGTTATGATATTTCTGTTTGAAATCCTCACTCACCCCTTCCAGGTCAATAATTTCGCCATCTACGATACCGGGATTCGGAGAGTCTAAGATGATAGCAAAGGTCTCTTCAAATACCCCTCCTTCTTTCTGTCTACATACTTGGTATACAGTACCCTCAATCGGCTGTGTATCTCCCTGCGGTGCAGTCACTATGTTGTTTTGCTTATTAGTTTCTGTTGAAATTCCAATTGAGAAATTCTCAGTTTGTGCTTGAGATGATATTGAAATAAACCAAACACCGAAAATAATTAAGATTGCTTTTTTCAAATTTTTAAAAATTAAGTTATAGCGAAGAAAATATAATTAATAGTATTTCTGATTTTTCATCTTGAATTGTTTATAATTATATATTAAGTGTAAATGTTAAAGCTTTTCATATCGTCCAAATTTTGTTTATTAATGTTTGCTAACGTTTCAGCGATATGGAGCGGCTGTGGCGATAGCCCTGCTGATCTCATCATCGCTTGTTAGCTGCTGATATTCTATGTTTTCAAGTCTTACTTTTTCTATTTTGCATCCATTTCATGAATAAATAGGTTACACTTATTACAGCAATAAATATAACCGTTGATAATATTTCCCATTTACTTAAACTTGTAAGCAACCAAATAATGGATACAACGGCAATAAAAGGTATAACCAATCCTCCAGGCACTTTAAATGTCTTTTCGGAGTCATTTTGCTTCTTCATTCTTAATTTGATTGTAGCTAAAACAACAAACAGATAAATAAGAAGTATTGCGGCACTTGCCAATATAGCCAATTGCTGAAATCCTCCAGAAATTGAAAAAAGAAAAATCAATACAGAAAAGCAAATTATCGACCAGTATGGTGTAGCAAATTTCGGATGAATTTCAGCAAGGAATTTTGGAAAAAGACCATCTTTAGCACCCGCAAATAATACTCTGGGCGTATTTAATATATCGGTACTTACCGCACCAAAACAAGAAATTGCAGCAGCAATCAATAACATAGTACCTCCAAAAGAACCAATAATCCTCACTGCAACCGCTGCTAAGGGTGCATCTTTGACTAACTCCATTTGCGAACCTAACACACCTTGAGTTACGGTCTGCAAAAGTAAATATAGTATAATTACCACTCCGCCGCCAAGCAAAATACCCAACGGAATAGTACGTTTTGGGTTTTTAATTTCACCACTCGCACCAAGGGCTGTTTCGAAACCGGCAAATGCAAAAAACAAGACAAGAGTAGTGTTACCAAATGTATTTAATGAAGGTAGATGTTCCCAATGTAGATTATTTGAATTAATATGACTCAAACCGAAGATGACAATTCCAATCAATGGTAGTAATTTTATAATCGTAATCCATTTTATAAAAGCAACACCCTGTTTTGCTCCACGAATATTTGTCACCACCAAAAAGGCGAGAAGTACAAAAAAGAATAATCCGCGTATCCATGGATTTGAGAAAATAGGAAAAATTACGGCAAGTGAATCAGCAATAATATTCATTAGAGCGGCACTTCCTAATATACTCCAGCCGAAAACGGCCAACCAGTTCACTATAAAACCGGCAAAACCACCGAATGCAGCTACCACATAAGCATAACTACCTCCAGTCTTTGTTACACGTGTTCCTATTTCTGCATAACAAAGCATTATGGTCGCCATCATAATACCGCAAAATATATAAGCGAAAATACTGAATGCACCCAGTTCGATACCAACAATTGCAGGCAATGCAAAAATACCTGCACCAACTGTTATGTTAATAATATTCAGTGACAAACCAGTTATACCTACTACACGTTTTAATTCTTTATCATTATTGATTACAGTCATGAATTTTTAGGTCTTTTTGCGAAAATTATATAAATGATCTATTAGTTTATTGTCAATGAATATATGTTTATTATCAGCTCTTATTATTCTGACTAACGATTCTGCGGATATGGGTTGACGTGAGAAAAATGCGGGTTAGCGGCTTTTTTTTCTCACGTTTACCTATATCTGCAGTTGTGCTGTCGTCCGACCCTTGGGGAGGAGGATGGCACAACTGCGGCTTGCCGCAGAATCGTTGAGACAGCATGCGATCGCAGGGAGTATGCTGTCTCAACGTCCCTTGATAAGAGTAGTAGCGACGAAGGAGCTATTACTCTTATCTAATGTTGTCTTTTCGGCTTTTTTTACGCCACGATTAGCTCTTTCTTTTCAAGTTCAACGGTCATCTTTACTTTTGCTCCCAATGCCTCCAAAGCTCTTAGAATTGTTCCTATTCTAAAGTCTTTTGTGTTGTTTTCTAGTTTAGATATTTGAGCTTTTTGAACACCCAAAAGTTCTCCGAGGTCACCTTGAGTCATGTTTTGTTTAATTCTCGCATCTTTAATCATTGTTCCTATGACATCCATACGAAGATCGTATTCAAATATATCGCGTTCAGCTGTTCCTTTTTTGCCAACAATTTCATCTGTTAAATCATCTATTGAAGTGAGTTTCATATTTTATTGATTTAGGTACTTTTTTCTAAATTCCAAAGCCTTCTTGATTTCTGATTTGGGAGTTTTTTGAGTCTTCTTTACAAATCCATGAGTACAAACTATCAGCGATTTTAAGTTTGGATCCCAGAATGCAAGTAGTCTTATTTGTTGCTTGTCATACCTTGTTCTAAATTCCCAAATTTCATCTGTAAGTTTCTTTAGTATTTTAGTATCGTTGACTTCTCTCGATTTTTGAATATTATAAGCTACTTTCTTTTGTAGTTTGATATCCAAGGACTTTATAAACGCCTTTGCTTCTCCAGATAATAATACTTCGAAATTCTTACTCATGTATTTGACCAATTAACGGTATAAACATACAAAATAGTTTCCTTATCGGGAATATTTAGGCTTTTTTTGCTGAAAAAAAACGATTCTGCGGATATGGGTTGACGTGAGAAAAATGCGCGTTAGCGGCTTTTTTTTCTCACGTTTACCTATATCTGCAGTTGTGCTGTCGTCCGACCCTTGGGGAGGAGGATGGCACAACTGCGGCAAGCCGCAGAATCGTTGAGACAGCATGCGACCGCAGGGAGTATGCTGTCTCAACGTATCAAGTATACCTGACGGAGTCTGCCGATAGGCGACTCTGGCATGGTCATACCGTGTTATGATTAGTTATTCATCTTCTTCTGATTTAACTTAATAGATTTGAAATTCTTGCTTTAGGTTGAAGAAATCTCTATTCTCTTTCTCATATTCTAAAATCAACTTATTCTCACATTCTAGTAATCGCCCTGATTTTTGTTTTAGTGACTTCATCGTCGAACTATTTTCATCTGCAAATACAATTGGGTTTAGAAAGTCGAATTCAATGTTTTCATGAGACACCGTTATTGCATTTACTTCATTATTAATCTTAAATGCATATCCTTTCAATTTGCATTTTGGGTTTATTACAATTTTACATTGTATAAAAGTAAATTCTCTATTTAGTAATTGGTGATCTTTAATTGCATATTGAATATCCATTTCCTCATTTGGTAATTCAGCAACAAAATTTATGAAAGCCCAAACTTTATCAAAGCCTATTGATTCTAAGTAATCCAATTCATATGGTTCGTAATATTGATACCATACACTGGATATTTTTAAGCACTCACAATTTATTTTATCCAAATGCGAGACGTAAAGATTTCTATTCTGTTTTATCATCTATTGAGTCTGTCTCTTATACACATCTCCGAGCCCACGAGACAGGCAGAAATCTCGT
>CAJXUU010000338.1 GCA_913061325.1 uncultured Saprospirales bacterium
ATTTCTGCCTGTCTCGTGGGCTCGGAGATGTGTATAAGAGACAGATGCTTACTCAATATTAATTTCAACTTCTATCGTGGTATTCCACTCCGGAATTGTGCATTCCCAACCACAAGCATCTTTGATTTTAACCCGCAAAACATCACTTGCATGGGATTCACCATGAACAATAAATACTTTTTCAGGTATATTTTTAATTTCACTCATCCAATCTAACAACTCTTCTTGATCAGCATGTGCAGACAAACTTTGAATATTTAATATTTCTGCTTTGACAGGATAATATTTTCCATAAATTTTGACCTCATGAATTCCTTCTTGTAATTGTCTTCCTCTAGTTCCTTCCGCTTGAAAACCAACAAGTAAAACTCTTGTAAGAGGATTGTCAATGTATTTAGATAAATAAGTCAGTATTCGACCACCTGAAACCATTCCACTGCCTGCAATTACTATTTTTGGCTTTTTATTATCTATAATTTTCCAGGTTTCGCCATAAGATTCAACGAGATGGATGTGTTTACACATTTCTATACATTCCTCCCTACTTAGCTTGTGCCAACTTGAAGAGTGAAGAAAAACATCCAGTACACTTGTACCCATCGGACTATCCATAAATATTGGAATATTTGGCATTAAGCCTTTAATTTGGAGTTGCCAAAATAGATACATCAATGTTTGTGTTCGTTCCACTGCAAAGCTTGGAATTATTAATGTACCACCATCTTGCCATGTATCATATACAATATTTTGGATCTCTTTCTCTAGGTTTTCTTCAGGATGAAGCCGATCACCATAAGTACTTTCTATGAATAGAATGTCTGCTTTCTCTGGACGACTTGGAGGCGACAACAGCAAATCATTTTGTCTGCCTATGTCCCCAGAAAAAACCAATCGTTTACCTAGGATATCTAGCTCGATAAAAGTAGCTCCAAGAATATGCCCATTGTATTGAAATCGCACTTTGATTCCCTCATAAAGTGGAATCCATATATTGCATTCTATCTCTTTGAAATGGAGAAGCGTTCTTTGAACATCCTTTAAATTATAGAGAGGTTTTGCAGGTGAATGTTTGGAATAAACACCTTTATTGGCTTGTTTGGCCGCTTCTTCATTTATTTTCGCACTGTCCTTTAAAATAATTTCTGTTATTTCAAGAGTAGGTGCCGTTCCTAAAATATCGCTCTTAAAACCTGACTTCACTAATTTGGGAAGATAGCCTGTATGGTCAAGGTGGGCATGGGTTAATAAAACCAAATCGATCTCAGAAACTTTTATTGGAAGAGAATTCCAGTTGAGTAGCCTCAGCTTTTTCAATCCTTGGAACAAACCGCAATCCACCATAATTTTCTTCCCTAATGCCTCAACCAAATACTTTGAACCTGTAACTGTACCTACTCCACCTAAAAACCGAACTTGGATCTTTTCATTTTTCATCTCGATAATATTTAGATATCATATAATGCTGTGGCCTCTTCCATTATTCTTTTGGCTCTTTTTCCTTTGATTCCTATTGACGTCAACACAGATTCATCATTTCGTATATCTTTACATAGCACGACCATCTTTCTCAATAGTCGTTTTTTTTCCTTTCCCGTCAACGTGGTCATACAAGTGATAGGATGTACTCCTGAACGGTCAATTCGTTCTTTTAAACTTCCTTTTCTCGGGAAGTCCCAGCTTAGTAAGTATAAACCCGCACAAGTTCCATATTGAATAGCATCCTTAGAAAATCTAGTATTGGTTACTAGCCACCCATTATGGTTTTTACCGTTATTTTTTGGTTTGCGCTCCCAATATTCTTTCAAATCCAAAAATCTGGAATTAACATATAAAGGGACTTTTACATCACAAAACCGACGAGTATCCGAATGAAATTTACACTCTACTACTATATACTCTTTACCTTTCTTTCCAACAATGTCCACTTCATGTTGAACACAATTTCCTTGCAAAATTTCACCAACTTTGGTAGAATAACCTTCATGGCTTAATACTTCTGCGATGTATTTTTCGAATGGAAAGCCAGATGGACCTAACTCCATCAAAGCTTTTTTGAGTTTATATTTAGCAGCAAAGGGTCTAGCTTTACTTTTTAATAATGCAAACGCTTTATTGTATATTTCTTTAGTGGTAATACCTTGGTAAAGGATCTTTATAATTTCGAAAATAATGTACTGAATGTCCTCTTCACCTGCACCAGATTTCTCCAATGAACGACGTAATTTTTTTTCTGAAAATTCTGCATGATCACCAGAATTTTTAGTCACCCATTTCTTCTTTGTATTATTTTCCATAAGTCCATCATTGTTGATACTTGCATGAAATTACTACCAAGAATAATTGTTTATGTTGATACTCATCATGTACTAAGTTGATATAAATCATCATTTGGATGGATATAGTAAGGAGTTAATTATACTCTTATTCATCTTCTAGGTGGCTTATGATATGTTTGTCCAACTAGACGTTTGCATATATGCTGTAGCCTGATGAGTACTATTATCATTGTCTTAAATATCGTTTAAGTCCGATACATTAATCAAAAGCAAAATATTGTTTAATATTTATCAACAAATCAAGTACCAAGTCTAATACTTCTCAAACCAAGCAAATGATTGATCAATAATTTCACTTTTACGAGTGGTAAGATATTCTGCGAATGCTTCAGCTGTTGGAGAAAGTCTTTTAGATTTTAGCCATATCAGATTCCAATCTGTAACAATCGGTAATTCTTTAGCCGAAATTATTTTTATATCACCCGTTTCCAATTCGTTCTTAATTCCAATCAAGGGCATGATGGAATATCCTAGACCAGCTACAATGGCCTGTTTTAATGCCTCGTTACTCGTAAGCTCAAGCCGCTTCACATTCGGAATCCCTTGTGCACTCATATAATCCTCCATTGCCTGTCGAGTTGCAGAACCATATTCACGATACAGCATTGGCAATTGAGAGATACTCTTGTTTGATATTTTAGTTTTTAGCTGCTTATGCTCTTTGCCACCAACGAGGTAGAGTTTGTTCTGCATCAATTGGATGCTATGAATCTTCATACTATCCGGTATGACAGACACTAGACCAAAATCAACCAAATTCTTTTCCAGACTTTGTATTACTGCAGCTTTATTGGTTACATCCATAGTCAAGGTGACACCAGAATTCTCCTTTATGAAACCCGTCAAAAAATAGGGCATTACATACTTGGCAGTCGACACCAATGCGATCTTTAGTTTGCCCGCAAGTTGTCCATTGAAAGTCAAAGTCCTTGAGTTGAGTGATTCTACCTCATAAAGAATTTTATCAACCGAAATGGCGACTTCTTTTCCAAAATCCGTGATATACAACTTCCTTCCTATCACTTCAAAAAGCGGTTGAGGGAATTGTTCTTGCAACTTTTTTAGCTGAATTGATATGGCTGGCTGAGTCAAATACAACTCCTCGGCTGCCCGCGTAACACTCTGCAATTCAGCTACTTTCTTATATATTTCTAATTGATGTAGTGTATAGTTCATTTATTAATATTTATGTATATCATATGAAATATAAATATATACTTATAATTAATTTTACGCAACTTTGCATCAACAAAAATAATAAAAATGGCAACTAAAGTAAACAGTATCAATTTAGAAAGACAATCGAAGAAGTCGATCAACATCAACGCAGAAGAATTGATTTTCTCAACTTTTTTCATAGCCGGCTTGGTTGGATCATTGTCAGTTGGAGGATTATTTCTACAAGAAATAATTGTTAGTGGAATTATAATAACTGCGATTATGATTTTCAAAGACAATACTCACAACGTCCAATCACAAAAAGAAGAACTTTAATTAAATATCATCAAATAAATAAAACTTAAAAATTATGAATGACACACAAAATCAACCCAAAGCAACAGTACAAAGTATCAGTCTAATAGACGGTTTATTTACGCCTTCAGATGCATCAGATATTTTGAACGCAATGTTGACAAAGAAAATCAACTATCACAATCTGCAAATAATGAGAATAACAGAAGGTAATCATGATGATCCTTGTTCTCATGATAGCAAAAGGTTAGATAAATTGAAAGCTGAAAAAGCTAGATTAAAAGAGATAATAAACGAAGTAAGAGGATTAGGAAAAAGAATGAATATTCAGTCGACTATTAAGATTGAGGTAGTAGATTAATAATTAGCCCAGCATAATCCCTGATCGAATAGTAATACTTATTCTACATAAACGGAATAAGTATTACTATTAACATCACACATCAAATTACAATTTATAAGATAATTTTGTTTGAAGTTTTATAAAAATCATGTTTTAGTTATAGTTAGTTATATGGCTTAGTAGGTAAAACTACTGAGCCATACTTTAAACAGAGATTCAGTCCTTCGTGCACTATAGCAGCACAAATACTTTCATAAAAATCAAAAGGTGAATATCAATTCAAAACACATTAGTACTAATATTAGAGGAGATTTATCTGGAGGACTGCTAGCGGCCATAATAGGGCTTCCTATGGGATTAGCCTTTGGAGTACAATCTGGACTTGGAGCTCAAGCCGGAATATATACTGCGATAATTCTTGGCCTTATTGCTGGTTTTATTGGAGGAACCAAAACTTTAATATCAGACCCAACTGGGCCAATGACTGTCGTAGCCGCTACTGTAGTTTCGATGGGTATTCTGTCAGCTGGAGACCTTGACAATGCACTACCACTTATCATAGGAACGTTTGTACTAGCTGGAATATTCGAGTTAATTTTTGGCATATTAGATTTTGGGAAGTATGTGAAACTGATGCCTTATCCTGTCGTATCAAGCTTTATGGCAGGTATCGGTTTGATTATTATAAGTATGCAGATATTCCCAATACTTGGTCACGTTTCGCCAAAAGGCTTTTTAGATATTATTTCAGACTTACAGACACCATTATCAAATTTTAATTCACAAGCACTTCTTCTAGGAGGAATTACCATAGCAATCATTTACCTACTCCCGAAGATTACAACTAAAGTTCCCTCCATATTGGTCGCACTCATCGCGAGTACAGTAATATCTGTTATTTTCAAAATGGAAGTCCCGATAATAGGAAACATACCAAGATCGCTACCCTTCTTACATATAAATGAAATATCCCTACTTGGATGGGGAGACTTAAAAATAATGATTGGACCAGCCATTATGTTGGGTGGTCTCGGAGTTATAGATTCATTGCTCACATCTGTGGTGGCGGACAATCTGACCAAATCAAATCATGACAGTCGAAAAACCGTCATAGGGCAAGGAATAGGAAATATTTTAGTTAGTATATTAGGTGGCATCCCAGGTGCCGGTGCCACTATGGGTACAGTTACCAATATACAAGGTGGAGGTAATACTAAACTATCAGGTATAGTAAAGGCTATTTTTTTGTTTGTAATTATTGTTGGTATTGCAGATTATATAGAACAGATTCCAATGGCTGCACTTGCTGGTATTCTTATCAATATAGGGATCAACATCATCGATTTCAAGGGGATAAAAATGTTACTCAAAGTACCAAAACAGGACGCTGCGGTTTGGACTATCGTATTGCTTTTTACTTTATTTGATAACCTCCTTAATGCAGTTGCAGTAGGATTTACCCTTGCATCGATTTTATTCATCGGACGTGTGACCAAGGGAATGAAAAATTCTCAATCTAAAGTAAGGCTTAATGACTTGGTTGACCAAGAAGAGATCCCGCGCAAACTTGCCAAGTCTATCTATGTTCAAAATATCGATGGACCAATATTCTTTGGGTTTGCTAATCAGTATCGTGACTTCTGCAGTCAACTAAATGACATGATGATCGTCATAATAAGAATGGAGAATATTCCCTTTATGGATCAAAGTGGACTTCTGACATTAGAAAGTGTCGTTAAAGACTGGCACAATAGAGGGATCCAAGTATACATAACTGGAGCTAATCAAGATATAAAAGAATTACTTACTAATGTAAATATAGTCCCAACTCTGATTTCTCATGAAAACTGTTTTGATACATTCAGAGCCTGTCTCTTATACACATCTGACGCTGCCGACGAAGAGGATAGTGTAG
>CAJXUU010000339.1 GCA_913061325.1 uncultured Saprospirales bacterium
ATTTCTGCCTGTCTCGTGGGCTCGGAGATGTGTATAAGAGACAGGGGTTACAAATTATTTACTATCCTCTTAATTGTTTTAGTTGTCAACGCCATAAAGCGATTCTGCCGTTCAGCAATTCAAGCGATTCAAGCAACTCAGCGTACAAACCAGTTCTTCTTTGTTAAAAAAAAGGATGTTACCTTTGCAGGCATTAAATGATCGAAGATAAATGGGAAGAAGAAATAAGCTGAAAAAATTTAACGATTTACTATCGTTTACCAATGTGTACGAAAACTATGACCCGACCAATCCTAGATTAATAGCCAATGAAAATACTGTGGTAGATCTGAAAGGAAAGTGGCGGTCAGAACATTTCAAAAATGACAATCCACTAGTACTTGAACTTGCATGTGGGAGAGGAGAATATACGCTTGCTTTAGGCGAAGCCAATCCTGAGATCAACTATATGGGGCTCGATGTAAAAGGAGCCAGAATATGGCAAGGAGCTACCAGAGCAATCCACCAAGAATTAAATAATGTGGCTTTTCTAAGAACAAGAATAGAACAAATCGGTCTCTTCTTTGGAGAGAATGAAGTGGACGAAATTTGGATTACTTTTCCAGATCCATTCTTGAGAGAAAGTAAGGAAAATAGAAGATTGACTTCACAGCCGTTTTTAGATAGATTTAGACCAATATTAAAGGCTGGAGGAATAATAAATCTAAAGACAGACGATCCTACTTTGTATGAATTTACACAGGAAACATTTGCTGCTTGTGATTTCCTGGACGTAATTTATGATAGAGATGATATCTATAATCAGCCACTAGATTTTCCAGAGTTAGAGTATAAAACTTACTATGAGAATATGCACCTCGAAAAAGGTAGAAAAATTAAATTTTTACAAGCAAAATTAAAAAAGTAAGGTAGTATGGATATAGCAGTATTTACATTCAATGATTTTTCAGAGAACACATATTTAATATATGATGATAGTGGAGAATGTGTCATTTTTGATCCGGGGTGCAATAATGAAGAAGAACGAAAGACATTGATTGATGTCATTGAGTCAAATAACCTTACGCCAGTTAAACTAATCAATACACACTGTCATATTGACCATGTTTTGGGTAATAAGTTTGTATCTGATAAGTATAATCTACCTCTCATAAGCCATGAAGGAGAAAAAGAAGTGCTGGCTATGCAACCGAAAGTCAGTTCTATGTATGGAATCCCATATGATCCTAGTCCAGAGATTACAGAGACCTTAGCCGATGGGGATGTTGTGAAGTTTGGCAATACAGAATTGACAGTATTATTCACTCCTGGGCATTCTCCAGCATCTATATCCTTCTATTGTAAAGAGGCTGGGATCGTAATTGGTGGCGATGTATTATTCCAAGGCAGTATCGGCAGAACAGATCTTCCTGGTGGTAACTTTGACACATTAGCCAATAGTATCCGCACCAAATTTTATACACTTCCTGATGAGACAGTTGTGTTTTGTGGACATGGACCATCTACTACAGTAGGAGAGGAAAAAAAGAATAATCCTTTTGTGAAAGGGTAAGGTAATCGTTGAATTATTGATATTGAAAATGAAATATTTTTCCACGAAGAAGAGCGCCATCGAAAGTAAATTTATGTGACTAAACCCCAACGGGGTTATACAATAAATAGAGATGGGTTTTAACCCATCATAAATGTTTGATAAATATTCAAGCCCTGTAGGGGCGACACCATAAATCAATATGAATATTGCATTCCACACAAAACCTTTTTACCATAGATGTTTTTAATTGATTTGCCTTTGTTATCTTGTAGCTTAAATCTTCTAAAACTAAAACAACAACAGTGAAGCCTGTATTCCACCCTGATACAATAATGAATCTAAAAGGAATGATCGATGCAGTAATGCAATCAGATCAAGGCACAATTAATATATCGGAGACCATAGACGAATTAGAAAAGTCGCTCAAGTCTTATCAAGACAATAAGGAAAACAAGATTTTTCTATTTGGGTCGGGAGCATTGGTTGTCATTTTTGCACTGATTCTTATGTTTACCACGAAAGCGTCTTGGCCGCTAATGTTTATTGTTGTTTGGATCGGGGGATTCATGTATTACAGAGTGAATGAAAAAGGTCTAGAACTAGATACACTACAAAAAAAGAGCTTGATCAATCAGCTAAGTCCTATCCCGAAAATGGATTACCTCATCAGCGGTATAGATCTTAAGATCGGGAGAAAAGAAGTGCTCAAAGGATACCTGTCTCTAATGTTGTCTTCTTCAGCCATGATGGCTCATCATTTATTTGTGGATTCTTCTGTGACAATCAATATGTTTCTCCTCATCGGAGCTATTATCGCTTCTTATTTCTTCTGGAATAATTTTTATAAAGATGATATCTCAGAGCTAGATGAGATTAAAGCGCAAATTCAAGAATTGAAGAATCAGCTGATTTTAGGGCGGGTTTATGATTAGGATGTGTGATAGGAGCTATTTGGCATTACTAGACTTTCATTTTGGTAATCATAGTTTGATCGATGTCACAGACATCGACCATCTAGATGCAATATAGTTTTTTCATTATTATATGATTTAGTTGTGAATAATCAATGGTGTATACATTTTACCATCTCTAGATGATATTGACAGATAATAGGTGCCAGACTCTATTCCAAAAGGAACTAAATAGTCTAACTTTGCTTTATAGCTTAATTCTTGATAGTCGATTAATGCTCCGTTATGAGCATGAAGCGATAGCTGTAAAGGACCATACTGTATAGTATTTGGAAGATTTACTTTAACTTGTTGACCAGAGTTCACAGGATTAGGGCTAATAGATATATTTTCATCAACAAAATAATCATCAAGATTAGACATAACATCAAATATATCACCTTCAAACTCTACTATATACGTATGACTTTCCCATGCATAATCTTCTTCTTCTAGAAATTTAAACTTAACGTCCGTTAATTTTTCTATTATTAATAAATAATGACTTTCACCTAAAGTTTGAATATCCCATATCCTATTTCTATGAGTTCCAAAGAATGGCTCACCTTCAACATTTCCATCAATGTCAAACATATTTAATATTGTAGGTTTAAATTCAGATGTAAGGTCTGCTGGAGCTTCAGGGCCTTCATATTTTACTCCTTCAATCTCAATCCATTCGCTCTCACATACAGTAGCAAGAACATACTGCCCATCATTCGTCTTATTCATGGCATATGGCAACGTAAAACCGTCTGTTATAATTTTCCTACCCCATTGGTAGTCCATGTATTCATCATAAACTAACACCAATCCCTTATTATTATCAAACGAAGTAGCATCACTAAAGTCTAATGAATCTCCTTCTACATGGACTGTCATCGGCCAATTCACATATCCAATCGCTTGAAATGAGCCATCAGAATTAAATTCTACTTCTCGCACAGAGGCATCATTATTGGTATGAATATAAGTGTCCTCAAGAAAATCACCCTCTGGACTCAGTCTATATATCAATCGGTCATACCAGCCATAAAACGTATCAGGTAAGCTATGTACAGATTCAAATTCGTACACCACTGGATGCGATGAGACCATATCAATATTGATTCGGTGATCATCGTCCACATTCATTTGCATTACTTCTCCGTAACCAACGTGTCTAGTCCATGCTTTTTCTCCAGTCTTATAGTTTATTTTACTGACATAATTACATGATGTACCCCAACTTTCAAATGGGAAAATAAGTGTATCCCCCATGAATGGAAGATCGTCATCGTAGTTATATGTTAATGGGATATTGACATAGACAAAATCGCCTTGTATTGCGGAAGTTAAATCGAATAAGGCTCCTTGTCCGAATGTTTGCTTATATATGAATGTATCCTCATCGATATTGTATACAGCAATTCTACTTTGCTTACTATCATATTCCTCGTTAGAGGATGGAAGCTCATACGGAAAGTTATCATTCATTCCAAAATAAGGCTTATTTGAAACATAACTAGCGTAATCTCCGTCAAAGTGAACATCATTGTTTTGCTTATTATAATTTAATATGAATTTATCTGTAAAACCAATAAAGGGCTCATAACTGGCAAACATAGTTGCGCCTATTGCATTAGTATCACCAAAAAAGACATAGTTCGGAATAACAAAAGAATCTACTTCCATTGCTGGTAAATACTCATAAATATTATGTTCTGCACCATATATTGGGACAATGTATTTACCATTTTCTATTCTTATTTCATTTGCCTCTTGGTGGCTCACAATGTGGTTAGGTATTTTTGTGATGTTCAATACCTCTTGTGCAGAGATTGATGTGGATATCATTCCAATAAAAACTAGAAGGGTATATATTTTAAGATTTGTTTTCATCTAATATTTTAATTAATAAAAGTTTGAAGTAGGAATTTATTTGTTGATCTCTTAAATCATACTGAGCCCAACGGATAATCTGGAATATTGCCTTTTTTTTCAATATACTCATCTCTAAAATTAGTTAGGATCTCGCCAAGCAAATTATCTCCTTGCCATGTTGATCTTTGCTGAGCTCGTTCATCATCTTCTGACAATCCTATACCCCATACCTTATCGTAGGGTGATGCTTCTACTATAGTCTTAGGGTAAGTAGACAGTAGTAAATCAAGTAACTCCTTATTGTTCCTAAACTTGCAATAGGTGGCATATCTAACTACATGATGTTTGAAATGATCCCATATTTGTTGATTAAAATTGCTAACCTCTCGTCCTAATTCTTTTATTTTTTTCACATTTTTTGTTGACAATATCTTGTTCGAGATTTCTACATCTCCAAACATGACTGCTTTGTAATACATCATTAATTGCTCTGCAGAAGAATATGACACCAAAGTATTGCCATATAATGCTCGTTGCCTCAGAGACAATGGGCGATTTGACAAATAAATTGGAGCTTTAAACTCAGTCTTGTACCATTGAGAAAAAGGGCTTTCATTTGACCAGAAGAAATGAAATGACTCATTTTGGACTCGCCTTTTTTTAAAATTTATTGCTAAATGCTCTTTATACGAAGAAATTTCTGCCTTATGAACTGCAAAATGAGCATGTCCATAATTTGCTTTTACAGCCTCTTCATAAGACATTTCTTTATAATTGGGCTTAGTCCTTCCTTTCCAAGGATCGACATTTGACTTCATAGAATCTAAATAAGCTCTTAATTCAGAGTACGGCATATTTCGCATTTGCTCCGTAGTGTATTTCTTTTTCTTTTTCATATTTCTTCTAAAATAAATCTTAGCACCTCAATTTCAGTCCCATCATCTAAAAACATAGTCTCAGGGAAATAATTGACTACATTATACTCAGCTGTTCTATTCATCAATACTTCCAATTGAACTGGTCCAGTATTATTTGGTGCTCCTTCTAAAAGGTTTGTCCCATATCTAGATATATCATCGACGTATATCCCCTTCTTCGAAACGATCTCTAATTTAACCGCTTTTTTAGCTCCGCTCACAATTTCATCTTCAGACATTTTAATAAAATGTTCTGCAACTTCATCGCTAGTAGATGTTGATAAGAATCTATTTCCACTATCATTAGTCCAAGGAACACCGAATTCCTCTGCGTCTTTAAGGACTTGTATAAGGTTATCGTCAAAAGCTTTACCACCTATTACAATACCATCATAGCTGTGGCCTAAAGTATGTAGCTCCACCAGCGTACTTTCCAGTTTGTCCGCAAATGGAACATACAAGTCATTTGGAACATATCCTTTAGTACTGAATGTATATGTGTGGATATTTGCCGTTTTTGCTCTAGAAAATTGAGGAAAGAATTCCAATAATGGTTTACCATTCACTATTTCATCATTTAATGTCATAATAGATTTATGAAATTTATCGGAAAATCCAGTTACCGTAGGATCAGAACTTACATGACCAAACATAGCTTTCATTTCAATCTTATTGTATCCATTGGTGTTTAATAGTTCTTCTAACACAACTTGATGATTTATGATCTGTCTCTTATACACATCTGACGCTGCCGACGAAGAGGATAGTG
>CAJXUU010000340.1 GCA_913061325.1 uncultured Saprospirales bacterium
CGAGATTTCTGCCTGTCTCGTGGGCTCGGAGATGTGTATAAGAGACAGAAACAATGTGGGACCGATGACTAATAAAATGAAATAAGTGGTCAAACCTAATACGACTATTGAACTGAAAATCTGTGAAACATAGCTCCACAATCTTTTGTGATCATCATTGAAATCAAAATAATAAGTCCGAACTGCTGATTCTAATCTTAAAGTTGCACATATACAGACAATTGAGCTAAAAATTCCTACTAATGCAAGTAGTCCGTAATCTGAAGGTGTAAGATAAATAAGATATAGTGGCAGTAAAAAGATTTTAATCGCAGGTCTTAGGAATCCCATTAAGGTAAACCAAAACATGGAACCTAGTGTATTCTTTGAGGTAAGTACTGTTATTAGTTTTTGAAAAATTTGAGTCTGCTTTATAAGATTATGTTAGATAAACTACTAACGTTACAGCCTTCCATCCACTGATTCTTTTGGCAATATACTTTTTACATCATAAAGAACTCCAGGGTCCTTCACAAGACTATGTACATTCATCTCAAGGAATTCTTTATGTGCGACTGTCAATACCACTGCATCATATTTTTCGCTTATCTCTGATGTTTTATTCATTATATCAATGCCATATTCATGACGAACCTCTTTAATATTAGCCCAAGGATCCAACAAATCTACATTCGCACTAAAACCAACTAATTGATGATAAACATCAATGGCTTTTGTATTTCTTATATCTGGGCAATTTTCTTTAAAAGTAATTCCAAGCATCAAAATCTTAGACCCTTTGATTTTAATATCTTTTTGTATCATTAACTTCACGATTTCGCTAGCCACATATTGTCCCATTGTATCATTAAGCCTTCGGCCTGCAAGTATAATCTCTGGATGATAACCTACTTCTTGTGCTTTTTGAGCTAAATAATAAGGATCAACGCCTATACAGTGACCTCCAACTAATCCAGGTCTGAATGGAAGAAAATTCCACTTTGTTCCCGCTGCTTCTAACACTTCGAGTGTATCGATATCCATTAAATTGAAGATCTTAGATAGCTCATTTACAAATGCAATATTAATATCCCTTTGAGAATTCTCAATCACTTTAGCTGCTTCAGCAACTTTGAGCGAAGCTGCAATATAAGTACCCGCAGTGATCACAGAGTTGTAAACATCGTCAATCACTTTGGCTGCTTCAGGAGTCGACCCCGATGTAACTTTTAGAATCTTAGTTACTGTATGTTTTTTGTCTCCTGGATTGATCCGCTCTGGGCTATATCCGACAAAAAAATCTTCATTGAATTTCAATCCTGAAACTGCTTCCAACACTGGAATACATTCTTCTTCAGTTGCCCCGGGATATACTGTAGATTCATAAACCACATAATTTCCTTTTGAAAGGACTTTACCCACCGTTTCACTTGCTTTTTTGAGCGGTGTCAAAACAGGTCGATTATTTTTATCTGTAGGTGTGGGAACTGTGATTATGTAAAAATTACTGCTCTTGAGATGGTCTGGATCTGTTGTGACAAATAATCCATCATTGTCAAAATCTTCAGTAGAAGCTAATACTTTTTTTAATACATTATCCTCTACTTCGAGTGTAGAATCAGTACCACTATTGAGTTCATTAACTCTAGATTGATTGATATCAAAACCTACCGTCATATATTTTTTTCCAAATTCTACGGCTAAAGGTAAGCCTACATATCCTAAGCCTATTACTGCAATTTTGTGCATTCTATCTTTTTTATATTCGATGTTGAGTATTTGTCATTGTTTGGTTGGGATTGACTTATTCTATTTTTGCTTCCAATAAATTGGGCGTATCTTTATGGGTTTGCGGCAAGGTATTACTTCAGAAAATGCCCAAATTTATCCTTCTTAGTGCGAAGATATCCAATATTCTCTTTTCTCGCTTTAATATCCAAATCGATTCGTTTGTGTACCGTAATCTCGGGATCAACATCAAGTGATTTTATCTTATCCGGGTTATTAGTGATAAGATTGATATCCTTAATTTCTAGATCATTGAGTATCGTTATGGCGTCTTCATAGGTACGATCATCATATCCAAATCCAAGTACTTTATTGGCTTCTGCAGTATCGTAACCTTGATCTTGTTTTGTGTATGCATGTAGTTTATTGATTAAGCCGATTCCTCTTCCTTCTTGACGAAGGTAGATCACCAAGCCTCCGCTTTTACTAATGTAATCGAGTGACATATCTAGCTGTTCTCCACATTCACATCGGTAACTACCAAATACGTCACCAGTCATGCACTCTGAATGCACTCTTACATTTACTTTGGTAGAGAAGTCTGTTTCGGGATTGATCAGGACGATATGCGGCATGCGTTCCTGATCATCCAGCGCGTAGGCTATGGTCTGGAAAGTCCCATGTTGTGTTGGGATGGGGACTTGTGCCTGTTTGGTTACTTGTTTATTTTTCATCTATCTCTCACTTTTCTTGAAGCCATCGCATAAGAAACACATCATAAACGAAGAACTCCAAACCTTTCTCCACGTTTTGCTCATGGACCAATTGTTCATCTACTAATACTTTTAACGCCTGTTTTGTTGATGAAGCTGAAAATTTGTATTTCGATAAAAAAAATTTGCTGTAGATATTAGTAATTTGATATAATATGATTCATATATTGTGAAACGCTTTTTGTGAAGTACTGAATTGTGATGTTAATGGGGTTCTGAATTTATTCGGAACATTGATCTGGTTTTTGTTTTGCTGCTCATCTTTTAATCTACCAAATAAATTTGGTAGCCCATTAGGTAGTATCGTTAATGGGGTTCTGAATTTATTCGGAACATTTGCCTTGGTTTTGATTTGCTACACAAGTTTTTTATCTACCAAATAAATTTGGTAGCCCATTAGGCAGTATCGTTAATGGGGTTCTGAATTTATTCGGAACATTTAGGCAGTATTGCTGTCATATTTGTAATAATTCCCTGGATATAGCCTCCATTTATCTACTATTCCAGCTTTTACTGGATTATCTAAAATATACCCAATTACATTATCCATCATTTTTTCATTTCTAATGTAGATATCATAACTCTCTCGTTCCCAAAATTGTCCTGATCTATCTAATTCTCGATTCGAATAAACAGCTGTTGCTCCTTTTATTCTTTTCATTATTGTTTCTAGAGGAATATAATTTAAGTCCAATTGTTCATCGTTATATTCAGTATTCAACTGTAATTGAGTGTCAATTAAGACGTGAACATGATTTGACATTATACAATAGCAAATGAGGTCATAAAATTCGCCATCAAACCTCTTTAGTACATCCTCTACAATTTTCATTATTTCATGATGCTTCAAATAATGAGGACCAGCCTCTATTTCATGTAGAAGATCATCTAGATCTCTAATATATTTTTTTCTAAGATTGAATATCTGAAGGTTTTTCTCGTGTTCAAGTTTAATTAATTTACACTTTTCAATTTTAATTCTGTATCCAATTTTTAAATGCTCAAGAACCATTTTAGGTATACTTCCCGCTAGTCGAAATGTTACAAAAAACGCAGCTCCTATTGGTTGTACGTGGGGCAATTGTCTTTTGTAGTGGGTTCTCAACGTGCTTGGATTCTGTATTGATTTGCTGCGCAAGTTTTTTTATCTACCAAATAAATTTAGTAGCCCATTAGGGTATCGTTAATGGGGTTCTGAATTTATTCGGAACATTTGCCTTGGTTTTGATTTGCTGCGCAAGTTTTTTTATCTACCAAATAAATTTGGTAGCCCATTAGGCAGTATCATTAATGGGGTTCTGAATTTATTCGGAACATTAAGGAATCAGTCGCAAGAGATATTTTCCATAGCCACTCTTCTCCAGTGGCTTTGCTATTTCTTTTAATTGATCAGCGTCGATATACCCCATCCTATAAGCTACTTCTTCTATACAGCCTATTTTGTAATCTTGTCTCTTCTCTATCACTCTTACAAATTCTGAAGCATCTGCTAATGAATCGAATGTTCCTGTATCTAGCCAAGCTGTTCCCCTTTTCATGATTCCAACTGAGAGATCCCCTTTATCAAGATAGACTCTATTCAAGTCCGTGATTTCATATTCGCCTCTGGAGCTCGGTTCAAGATCGGCAGCGTATTGACATACTTTCTCGTCATAGAAGTATAGGCCAGGTACTGCATATTTAGATTTTGGTTTCGATGGTTTTTCTTCTAAAGAGATTACTTTTCCATTGTCGTCAAATTCTACTACCCCGTACCTCTCTGGGTCGTGGACAGGATAAGCAAATACTTTTGCACCTGTTGTCATCTCCGCACTTTCTTGTACTAAACCAGATAGCCCTGAACCATAAAAGATATTGTCTCCCAAAATAAGCGCACTCTTGTCTCCATCAATAAAATCCGTACCTAATACAAATGCTTGGGCTAATCCATTTGGAACTTCTTGTACCACATATTCGAATCTACAGCCTAATTCTGAACCATTACCGAGTAATCTCTTGAAACTTGCTTGATCCTCTGGAGTTGTGATTATTAGAATCTCATTGATACCCGCTAACATGAGTACTGATAATGGATAGTATATCATCGGCTTATCATAGATAGGCATGAGTTGCTTACTGATCGCTTTTGTGATTGGGTAGAGTCTGGTTCCGGATCCACCAGCTAGTATTATTCCTTTCATTTTTTCAATGGTTGATTAATGGTAGTTATTATGTTTACTACGCAAACCCCTTAGTTCTTGATTTTGGTTTTAAAATACTCATATGTTCTCTTCAACCCTTCTGCTCTATCCACAGTAGGTTTCCAACCTAAGAGTTCTTTTGCTTTTGTAATGTCTGGTCGTCTCACTTTCGGATCATCTTTCGGTAGTCCTTTAAAGATAATTTTCGATGTAGTTCCATCTACCAGATCTACTACCTCTTCCGCGGCTTGAAGGATACTAATCTCATCAGGGTTTCCAATATTGACGGGTTGCTCATAGTCGCTAAATAGTAACCGATAAATCCCCTCCACTAGGTCATCCACATAACAGAAAGCTCTAGTCTGACTGCCATCACCAAAAACAGTGATATCTTCATTGGTCATAGCCTGCCAGAAGAATGCTGGTAGTGCACGACCATCATTGAATCTCATACGAGGTCCGTAGGTATTGAATATTCTTACAATTCTAGTTTCTAGGCCATGATATGTATGATACGCCATCGTCATAGCTTCTTGGAATCTTTTGGCTTCGTCGTATACTCCTCTTGGTCCCACAGGATTTACATTTCCCCAGTATTCTTCTGGTTGAGGATTGACCAAGGGATCTCCATATACTTCACTGGTACTTGCAATAAGCATTCTTGCACTTTTTGCTTTTGCAAGGCCTAACAAATTATGAGTACCTAATGATCCCACTTTTAATGTCTGAATTGGCATCTTGAGATAATCTATCGGGCTTGCAGGTGAAGCGAAGTGTAAGATATAATCCAACTCTCCAGGAACATGGACAAACTTACTCACATCGTGATGATAGAAAGTAAATTCTTCCAAAGGCATCAAGTGTTGGATATTATCCATACTGCCAGTGATAAGATTATCCATTCCGATGACATGATAGCCTTCTTTGATAAATCTATCTGAGAGGTGGGAGCCAAGGAAGCCAGCGGCGCCTGTGATTAGTATTTTTTTCATGTTAAAACCATATGCATTCTCTACCAGAATTCTTCTGATAGAATTGTTAATCAATTTTTATAATTCTCTGTGTTGTATATTGATTATCAATTTTTCGAGATAGAAAGTAGACTCCATTTGTTAAATGATCCATATCAAGTTTAACAAGATTTGATTCTACTGAAAAAGGTACTTCGATCAATTCTCCATGACTGGTTCTCAATTCAAAACTTGAATTATCCTCTTGTATGAAAAATGAGATCTGAGATTTAGTTGGATTTGGAAAAGGCGATATCGATAAATCTAATGCTTCATTTCGACTAGAAACACTAACATTATCTCTGTCTCTTATACACATCTGACGCTGCCGACGAAGAGGATAGTGTAGA
>CAJXUU010000341.1 GCA_913061325.1 uncultured Saprospirales bacterium
TGGGCTCGGAGATGTGTATAAGAGACAGGTTATAGATAGACATGATTTTGTAAACAGCGCTTCAAAACAAAAAAGAATAACAGCATTTATAATTTTCTTATTAGTTGTGGGCTTAGCTGCATCTGGTGTTCTTACAATTTTAGCTAGTGCTATTACTGGTGTTGCACTAATGCTGGGAACAAAATGTCTTGACTTAAACAATACCTATAAAAAAATTGACTGGCAGATTATATTTCTTCTAGCAGGTATGATTCCGCTTGGTGTTGCTATGAGCAATAGTGGTGCAGATATGTGGATTTCTGAAAACCTTATAGCTATAATGGTTGGGAAAGGCGATGTATTTGTACTAGGCCTTATTTTTCTTGTCACTATGTTATTAAGTGGTACAATCTCCAATAATGCCACAGCAATTATCATGTTACCTATTGCAATTTCTGTTGCCAATGGCTTAGGCTTATCTTTAAAACCTTTTATTCTTGCTATTATGTTTGCTGCTAATTTTAGTTTTTATATAATTTGCCATATCTGTGCTGTTACTTTGTCTTATTGCCTGTTTCGGAATAGAGATAATTTGAACCTCGTTCACTTTGCATGTTTTCCAAATATTATTCTGATTACCAACAATTTATATAAATAATTAATTGTGACATTCTGCTGTTTTTTACTTCTCAAAATATAGTTTTGCACTGTTTTTAAGACCCCTACCGCTAAATTATTTAAATTATATACCATGAAGAAGTACTTCAATATTTTCGATTTTTCTCAAAAAGTAGATTATAAGATTGAGATATTATCTGGGCTTACAGTTGCTTTGGCACTTGTTCCTGAGGCTATCGCATTTGCTCTTATTCCTGGGTTTTCGCCATTAACGGGATTGTATGCAGCATTTATTTTATGTATTGTAACTGCTGTATTAGGTGGAAGACCAGGTATGATTTCAGGAGCGACAGGAGCTGTTGCCGTTATTTTCATTGGACTTATAGTTGAGTTGAAAGAAGCTTTTCCTGGGATTACACCTGATAATATCCTTCACTATGTATTTGCTACTGTCATTATCGCTGGGCTACTCCAAATTTCTGCAGGTTTATTAAGATTGGGTAAGTTTATCCGTTTAGTTCCTCATCCAGTGATGTTCGGATTTGTGAATGGATTGGCTATAATAATTTTCATGGCTCAGTTTCCAAATTTCTACAATAAAGTGACAGGTGATCTATTGGCTACTGCTCCTTTTTTGGTAATGTTAGGATTGACGATGCTTACTATGGTTATTATTTGGGGACTACCTAAGCTGACAAAAACAATACCTTCTTCTTTGGTGGCTATTTTGGTTGTATCTATCATTGTAATATTTGGTGGTATTGATACATTAACTGTGGCTGATACAATGGGAGCTGGTGAATCTATCAAAGGTGGTTTTCCTCCGATTTCTATCCCACAAATAGATTTAAGTTGGAAATCATTTAGTATAATATTTCCATATGCAGCAATTGTTGCTGGAGTAGGGCTTATAGAAAGCCTTCTTACTTTGAATATCATTGACGAGATTACTGACACACGTGGTAGTGGAAACAAAGAATGTATAGCTCAAGGAACTGCAAATATTTTATCTGGATTTTTATCTGGAATGGGTGGTTGTGCGATGATTGGTCAATCGTTGATCAATACTTCATCAGGCGCAAGAGCTAGGTTGTCAGGTATAACAGCGGCAGTAATGTTATTGATTTTTATCATGTTTGGATCTAGTCTTATTGAACAATTACCGATGGCAGCATTGGTAGGATTGATGTTCATGGTTGCAATAGGAACATTCGAGTGGGCGAGTTTCAAGACATTCAGAAAGATGCCGAAATCTGACGTGATCGTTATGGTATTAGTGACTTTAATTACAGCGATCACTCATAACCTTGCCATAGCAGTAATATTTGGTGTGATCATTTCAGCTTTAGCTTATTCATGGGAAAACGCAACTCGTATCCGAGCTAGAAAACATATGAGTGAGGATGGTGCTAAATACTATGAAATATATGGCCCATTATTTTTTGGATCTGTCACTAATTTTACGAATAAATTTGACGTTCAAGGTGATCCTGAAGATGTAGTTATTGATTTTGCTGAAAGTAGAGTTGCTGATATGTCTGCTATAGAAGCATTGAATAAAATTACAGAACGATATGCTAAAGTTGGCAAGAAAGTTCACCTAAAGCACCTGAGCAGAGATTGTGTGGTACTACTTTCAAACGCAGAAGCAATCATAGATGTAAATGTATTAGAGGATCCTAAGTATAAATTGCCTGTGGATAGTAGGTTGATTGCTTCTTATAAATAATAGAAGTGAACATGGTATCAAAAATAATAATGTTACCAATCTATTAAACACAGCTAACAAGAAATCAAAACGGTGCTTTATTTTGTTATACTTGCATAACATAAGTATCGCTATGCAATTCTATAAAATTTTCTTTTTCTCCGCCTTTTTATTATTTCAATTTAATGCATCAAGTCAAGATGGAAATTTCACCTGGAGTGAAAAGTTCAATGATGATGGTCATTATACATTATTGACGGAAACAAATGAGGGAGTAGTTGCTCTTAGGAAGTACCGAACAAGATATCCAGAACTGGATCGAGATGCACGATTAGAATTGATAAAATTTGATAATACCTTACAGATAAGCCATGCTGTTGAACTAAAAAATCTAGAAGAGTCTAGTTATGAGGATGTTGGTACTATTGCCTCACCAGAGGGCATTGCCCATATTTACTATCAAACAACTAAGTCTGGAAAAATCTTTGTTTCAGCTCAATTATTTGATTTGGAAGATCTACACAAAACAGAAATTGTTGACTTAGTTCAGTTTAAAATCAGGACAAAAAGGAATCAGAGGATTACCGAGCTAAATGAAATTGATATTTATTATCCATTGGATATTATTCAGTCGAACGATAAATCGAAGTTGGCTATTTTTTATAATCAAGAGGTAGTTGGAAAACGCAAAGAGACTTACTATCAATATGTAGTAATTGATGTTTCAAATCAGTTCAACATACTACATAAAGGAGATTTCTATTCAGATGCTAGAAGTGATAAATATAAAATAGCAGATATTGACCTATCTAATAATGGAGAACTGACTTACCTATTGAAGAGGTATACCAAAAATGTCAAGACAGAATTTATCAATAAAAAACCAGCTTATACATATGAAGTACACCATATGGCCGGCGATACATCTGACTATATCTATGATATAAAAACAAATGGTGATTTTATTGATCGATTAATGGTTTCGTGTGATAATGATGGGAGTGTTTTTGTAGCGGGTTATATTCGTAAGAAACCTAATGGAGAGATTACGTCTTCTTATTTTCTTGGACTCGATAAATTAGGGTATGAAATCGCTAAGTCAAAAGATAAATACCGACCCAGGGAAATCGAAGAAATGCAAGGGAAAAAAGATACAGAGCTTGATGATGATTTTAAAGTAGTCGATGTCATGGCAGCAGAAAATATTGTGTACGTGATTAAGCAATATAGAAGGTTAAATACAACACAACTTAATAATAATGTAGGATTACGCAACAGTGGCTTTCGCAATAATAGAATTGGCAATGATGGTTTTAACAATCTAAATTATGATTGGGATTTCGAGGAAGTCGTAGTAGAAGGATTTAGTAAAAACAGTGGAGAAATGATGTGGTCTGCTGTTAATCCAAGAAGACAAGAAGAGAATCAACAGGTTGTTAGAAGTTTTATAACGGGTTATAATCAGTTGATTGGGAATGACTTATATCTATTTTATAATGAGAGAGCCGATAATGTAGAGCGATTAAGGAAAAAGGAAAAACTCAAATGGACTAATATGCCAGGTGATCATTCTGAACCTGTAATTGCGAAAATAAACAGTGAAGGAGATCTAGTTTATAGATCCTTTAAAGGAGAGAAAAGATATCATGTGCCCAATACAGGTGTGTTAGCTGGAGATAAGAATTTCTATTTGCTTTATTCCAAGTCAAACTTTGATAAGTGTGTGATAGGAAAGATTGGAATTGATGTTTTGGACTTTTAATTACCCTTTCACAAACATCTCTCTACCTATAATTTTTCCTGTTGTATCAATCAGGATAATTTGATAATATCCTGATGTTAGATTAGAAATATTGTATTCTGAATTTGAAGAATGAAAGTGCTTTACTTTTCTTCCTGCAGCATCAATAATATCAATGGAATATTCTAGTATTTCTAAATCAGTTTCAATATGTAAAATATCATTTGCTGGGTTAGGAGAAATCGTGAAGGAAGAAAATTCATGGTTAAGAGTGGTATTTGGTCCTGTTTTCTTGTATACTTCTCGACTGTTGAAAATGAGAAATCCATTATTACGATCTGTAAATGATAGGACCCCTAAAAATCCATTAGAAAATGATATATCTATAGTCCAAGTAACTCCACCATCTACAGACTGATGTAGCTTTGATTGATTAGAATCTCCATCAAAGGAAGATATGTACCAATCATTTTTATTTATAGCAAAATGACTTGTAATTTGAGGATAGGCATCACCTATATTGCCTTTTAGCTCTAAGTTTCCATGAATGGAATGATAGGTGTTTCCTTTATTGCTTACAGCGGCCAAGTTATTATGTGGTAAGTAATCTAGAAAGATAATTTTTTCCTCATCCGAGAGTAACATGTCGAGTTCTATCCATGAGTCGCCTTTGTCTTCTGATTCAAAATATTGGGTGGATGCTATACCTTGTTCATAAAACTGAACAGCAACTAACCACTTTCCTGAATTTGATACTTTGCCAGAAATAAAATTGTTAGAAGTCTCAGTATTTGGGATTACTATGGAAGACGAATCACCTGTAATAAGATTAACTTTTTTAAGCTTGTAATACTCAGTAACAAGAACTAGCTCATCTTCATTTACTGGTAGAATGCCTAAGATGTTTCCTATTTGTGAAAAGGTGACATCAGTATAAATCGGAGACCATGTTTTTCCTCCATCTACAGTTTTGTGGAGTGTATTTGCAGGACATTCATCAAATGGAAAGTAACATCCTCCTCCTATATATGACTCCGTATCATTAACAGATAATGAAGAAGTAATGAATCCATATGTAAAAAGGTTAGTAATTGGGACAGAAGGATTTAGACTTTGAAGATCGTAGATTGAGGTTTGTTCTCCGGTAGCAATTGTGGTTTCATTATTGAGTTGGAAAAGATGATAGAGATTATCATTTTCAATTTGGGCAATTTTTTCCCATTGTGAGAATGATAACGAACTGACGAACAAGCTGAATGCAACAAAAAGTATACTTTTTTTCATAGTTGAAGATTCTACTAATTAATACGCACATGAAAATAGATAGGTTAGCTTAAATCATCAATTTTTATTTACTTACATCTCAAACCACATCAAAAAAGGACTTATTTATGAAAGGCTTACGAACCACAATATACAGAGTATCAGCTATGAATGCTGCAAAAGATTGGTACTCAAAAGCTTTTGACATCGAGCCGTACTTCGACGAATCATTCTATATTGGTTTTAACATAGGAGGATATGAGCTTGGACTGCATCCAGAAGAAGAGGAGGAATCAGGTCTTAAATTGCCATCTGTTATTAGTTATTGGGCAACTGATAATGTGCAAGTCGATTATGACAAACTGATCACCTTGGGAGCAAAACCATATGAAGAACCTAAGAATGTCGGAGGAGAATTAATCGTTGCCTCTGTTTATGATCCATGGGGTAATTTGGTTGGCCTTATTTATAATCCCTATTTTAAGTTGGACTGAAACCCTATTTCGTCGATTATATTTTACTGTAAAATAAATTGGAAAAATATTTGCAAAAAAAGATAAGATCCAGAAGGGATTGTTTGGATTTTATGGCTGGAATATTTTTTTAATGCTAAAGACTACCAGCATATTAATAAGTAATTAAAGTAAAAAGAATAAAATCTGTCTCTTATACACATCTCCGAGCCCACGAGACAGGCAGAAATCTC
>CAJXUU010000342.1 GCA_913061325.1 uncultured Saprospirales bacterium
CTATCCTCTTCGTCGGCAGCGTCAGATGTGTATAAGAGACAGGAAAAGAAGAAACTTCCGGTATTAAAAAGAATCGTTGAATGTTTTAAACCTTAATTGAATAGGTTTGTTTAAGTTTGTGCATGTATTAGTTAAACAATTAATCTTTTTCGTAAGAAAGCAGAAATAGGAAGAAAGTATGATCAAAATAGGAGATAGGATACCAAGTTTTTCATCAACTACTGAAAACGGAACTGTTGTAACACCTGAAACCATGAAGGGTACAAAGCATATATTGTTTTTTTATCCTAAAGATGATTCTCCAGGATGTACTAAAGAAGCATGTAGTATAAGAGATAATTACAAGTACTTCACGAGAAATGATTATGTAGTATATGGTGTAAGTCCAGACAAAGAGAAAAAACATCAAAAATTCATAGATAAATTCGAATTCCAATTTTCATTATTGGCAGATGTTGAGAAAGAAATGATCAATGCTTTTGGATTATGGGGGCCCAAAAAATTTATGGGTAGAGAAATAGTAGGTGTTTATAGAACAACGGTTGTCGTAAATGAAGAAGGAATTGTAACCAACATAATCAGTAAAGTAAAAACCAAAGAACATGGTGAGCAGCTCATTGAAGAGTTGAAACTGACAAAAACTAGATCTTTGGTGAACTAGAATAGATAGAAATAAAAACAGCTGCCAATCTCATTATAAAAGGAATGTCTTCAGCCATATAATCTTCAATTAGCCAATCACGAGCATCTCCTTCTCTCTCCGTATAGATTACAAGATCACCGTTGACAGGTTTCCTATTTTCCCACTGGTCTAAGATATTACCATATTTAGATTTTACTGTAAATTGTTTATCTCCGAGTTTTATTTTCCATTGGGTAGGATCGTTGGGCCAAGTTCTTGTTATTGTCACAACTTCTCCATCTTGTCTCAGTTCCCAGAAAGCAGGATTATTGGCAAACTTTTGCACGATCTCTCCATCAAACTCTCCAATCGAATACTGCCAAGCAGTAAAATCATCCCCTAATCCCCAGGTCAATCCCAAGTTACCAGTTATAAAAGTCGTAGAGTCCATTTCCAGTTCTACATTCCATTCTCTGAAAGAATCATCATTTTCTGTATTGAAAGCAACAATATATTGAGCATCGAGCTGACTAAGTAATAGGAATGAAATTAGAAACATGAAAATTTTCTTCATCAAAATATAAACAGTGATTAAGAAGGAAAGGTAACAAAAAAACATATTTCGGTTGTGCTCCAAAGATAAGTATCATAAAGAATTACAAAATGATTTCCAAGAGGGAATATTATGTTTTAGCTTATCTTGATTTTCTGAGTTGAAAAGCGATTATGTTTTTTGGTATTTTGTGATAGACAATTTCACAGAAGTCCCATGTGCATTTTTAATTTCAAGGTTGGTACTTAATTTCTTTAAAGGCAAAAATCATTTGATTTCCAAAAGAATCGATGTCTTCATCAATATTGCTCGATTCTAATCTATCGCCATTGTTACTTACGATAAGATCTAATTATTTTTCCTATTCGTGAAGCGATATTGTTAACAGACATATTTGTTTCCTTTCAAAGTGTTTTATGATTAGTACAAACATGGAAAGCCTGGTTCACCTATCTGCTCACCTGTTCGGGTGATATTACTTTGCAATTATGAAATTGTAAATAAAAAGAAAGGGAATTCTGAAGTCCTGAAAACCCTAAAAATTTATAAAGGACGCAACAGCCTTTAATAATAAGATGTCACCCAATAAACTCATCTTCAACTTGATCAACAGCTATGTAACCAAAGCCTCTAATGAAAACTCTTGTGATTGAAAATACCTGTTGGATAACAATGCCAAAAATGACAATGAGCCAAGATGGTGCGCCCCTATCTCCCATAATCAGATAGTATATGAACCCTAATAGTATATGTATTCCTAAAAGCAAATAGCCAATAGATAACAACTCGATTAAATGATTTTTTACAAAGATAAAGCCGGTCTTAATTGACTTCCAAAAGGAAATGCCATTGATGTAACTATATCTTGTAGAAATACTAAAACCCCATATAAGGACCACCCATAATGAAAATCCAACTGCTAAAGCCATCAATGAAAATACAAACGGCTTTTCAGATGAAAATGTAGTTAAAGGATCTCCAACAATAGCTTTATATGGTAGTCCAACAACAACTACAAATAATATGACCAGAACAATTGAAAACAATACAATTCCAAAAAATGGAAGTAAATATTTAACTCCGTTTTTTATTTGAGACTTGAATCCTACTTCTCCTCTTTTGATATTGAATAATAAACCACCTTGAAGTAAAATGCTTATTATTAAGTAACATGGAATTAGGATTGTGACCCAAGATATAATACCAGAGAATACTTCATCATTACTGTTGACCATATCCATAATAATAGTACGATCAAACCCTAAAGCTAGATGTTCTAAAGCCATTGATTGCCCTAGATTATCATCTACAGTGCAATAGAATATACATCCAATTAGCAAACCAAAAATCAACTGAAATGCATAAATACATACCACCTCACTTTTGTGAGTCAACGTTCTGTTCCATATATGTTTAAGTCGTTGTAACATTCAATTTAATTAAATCACTTCAAAATAAAAAACTTGTATATTCTAAGATAGTCTGCATCCAATTAGTCGATTTAGCTGCATACTTTAGGATAGGTTTTTTATCAGGATCATAGGTAAGACTATTATTGTTGAAATTGATGTCAAGAAAGATTTTGTTTTGAGGATCGATATTAACAGCTGTAATTTTATTTTCTGGTTTAAATTCATAAGTTTTTTCACCTTGGGCACCGTCCCATTTCACCAATTCTTTTTTATTATTTTCATAAGTAACCTCTATGTGAACTGGAAATTTTAAACCTCCGTTTTGAGTAACTATAAACTTCGAATCGTAGCCATTTTCTGTCTGAATATTTTCAATACTCAGTACTTCATAATCGCATATTTCAGTTCCATGAAGACATTGATCAAAAAAATGATTGAGATCAAAGTCTCTGTCTACATCCGACAGTACTTCTGTGGCTATCCTTCTGAAATCGGCTTCTTTTGGATGCTTGAATTTATAGGACTGATAGTAAGTCTGGATGACTTTATCCATAGCAGGACGTCCGACTAATCCTTCAAGCGTTTTGAGCATTGAAGAAGTCTTAGCATAAATCAATCCTTTGTACGGACCATTTATTTCCCATCCCGGCTTTGCGATAGGACCAAGGCTACTATGGTCTAGTTTTGTGTATTCAAGTCTAGAGTTTTCCGCATTGCCTGATCGAAAACCAAGTAAATTATAAAATGATGATTTGTCACCATGAAAATGATCAGTGATCCGATCTTCAAAGTAGGTTACAAAACCTTCGTCGAGCCATGCTTCTTCTTTCTCATTGGATGCGAGAGTGGCCATAAAATACATATGTACGAACTCATGTATAACTAGCGACTCTACAGACCTTATACTCTTTGGAATACCATAGAATGATGCAGCCGTAATCATCATAGGATATTCCATGAATCCACTATTAAGTGCATGCACAGGTGGATCTACAATAGTGATTTTTGGGTAAGGATAAGGCCCTACATTTTCATTCATGTATTCAAGTCCATGTTCGATTGCTTGACGATATCTATCTGCGAACGCACAATGCTCAGGCGGCATCAGAATCTCAATATCTACACCTTGAAAGCTAGATTTGTAAACGTCAAATTCTGAATAGACAACAAATCCAAAGTCAATGATGTCGTGTGCTTGGAATTCTACTATTTGTTTACCCTTATCTTTTGTTTCAGAAGTCCTACATCCTGATCCTCCAATCTGTAAATGGTCAGAAGCAGAAATCGTCACATTATAATCCCCAAAGTCAGCAAAAAATTCAGTGCCTGGAACAAACTGATGACTGTTCCATCCCCAGATCCCGTGCTTGTCTTGTTCGTAAACACATACTTGTGGAAACCAATGTACAAAAAGAAAAAAGTCCTTCTGGCTGTATCCTGATCGAGCAATAGTCTTAGGCATTTTGGTAGTGAAATCCATTTCATATGTACCAGTTTCTCCAGGAAGAAGTGGTTGTTCAAGAGGTATTTCTATGATCGATTGATCATTTGTATTTCCATCATTAGGTTGGATATATTGTGCTGAGGTTACAAGATTGACTCCATCGATATTCAACATTTTATCAATAGATATGTGTCCCCATTCTTCAGCGGTACGATCTGCTATGTCTCTACCAAATATTTTGCCTCCACTGTTCCTCAAGTAACTCGACTTCATATCCTTGAACGCATTCATATACATATAAAAGCGCAAAGATTTAATGGTATCAGGAGACGTGTTTTTCCATCGTAATGTTTGATGACAATTAGCAACTTTTCCTTTATGGTCAAGATCTACAGTAATATCGTAATTGGCTATTTTTGGAGATTGGGTTTTATTATATTCAGAATCACACTGCGCAGGTAGTAGCGAGTGGATGAAAAGTAGACATAATATGTAGCTCAATCGGATCAAATGATATCGTTTGGGGTAAAACTATTGAATCTGCATCAATTATATTGTTTATCGATAGATTTCATTTATTTTGTTGACATTGATCAAACAAATCTGAAGATTATCAACACAAAATTGCCAATATTTATCAATTGTGATATGGGAGAATGGGATGCACCTCATCTTATAAATCAGGATCATCTTATTATGCCATACATAGATCTCTGCAATATTGCTTGCGGTGGCCATGCGGGCTCTGAGGAAATCATGGTACATACCATCGAGTTAGCCATAGAACATGAAGTTGAAATCGGAGCACACCCCGGATATGAGGATAAGACAAACTTTGGAAGGCAGTATGTTGAAATGAAAGAGACAGATTTAAAAGATCTTCTGCGTTCTCAAATTGATCTGTTTTTGAATTCAGCTGATAAGGTGGGTGTATTACCGTATCATATTAAACCTCACGGTGCATTGTATCATGCATGTAACCATAGAGAAATAGAAATGAACATATTGATAGATATTGTAAAACAAGAATATTCTTATCTCACATTGTTAGTTTTTCCAAATAGCATACTTCATAGAAAGGCAGAAGCTGATCAATTGAATATCATGGCTGAATCCTTTATCGATAGATCGTACACTAAAAACCTAAAATTAGTGTCTAGAAATGAAGATGGGGCAGTTATAAGTTCCGTTAAAAAAGCAAGAGAACAATTTGAGAATCTGTCAAATGGAAAGATTGTTACCCATGAAGGGTTTACTGAAGAATTAATTTCGCAGACCTCCTGTGTTCATGGAGATAATCCAAATGTCTTTGAAATACTAGAAGCTATAAATTCATGAGTAAATTCTCATTACAGATTCGACATATGGGAGAAAGGGCTATTCTTATAGAATGGCCACAAAGAATAGATGAAGCTATTTTGTATGATATTATTTCGTTTAAGAATTTGGTTTTGGAAAATCAAGGTAATAAGCTAGATAACCACACTCCAGCATATTGTTCATTGCTATTGCTGTATTCCCAAAAGATCAATTTCGAAGAATCGAGAAGAGAATTATTATTACTGTATCAAAAGAATAATATTTCCAATGAAATAGAATCAAAGGAGTGGCATATTCCAGTGTGCTACCACCCTTCTCTAGCTGTGGATTTAGACTCTTTTACAGCCAATAATATTAGCCATAGCGAGTTGGTACATTTACATACAAGTGGAAATTACAGAATACACATGATTGGTTTTTTGCCAGGATTTCTTTATCTAGGAGGATTGCCAAAACGACTTCATCTTCCAAGAAAATCCACCCCAAATCTCAAAACACCCAAAGGGGCAATCGCAATTGGGGGAGAACAAACAGGAATCTATCCTATGGAAAGTCCTGGAGGGTGGCATGTCATAGGGCGTACGCCACTTAGTTTATTTGATATAGATTCTGTCTCTTATACACATCTCCGAGCCCACGAGACAGGCAGAAATCTCG
>CAJXUU010000343.1 GCA_913061325.1 uncultured Saprospirales bacterium
GATCTACACTATCCTCTTCGTCGGCAGCGTCAGATGTGTATAAGAGACAGGAGTATTCTTTTCCTTTTTTATTAACGGCAAAAAAACTCAGGCTTTGTCCCATATCTGTAGATGCACTTATTTCCCATTTCTTTTCTATATCTCCAACTTCAATTGTTGGCAATGCTTTTAAGTGTGCAAGTACTTTAACACCACCTAATTCCATCTCAACATTTTCTCCCATGAATTTCACGCCTTTAATATCTCTCACTACTCCTGCGGGAGAAATAGCCTTCAAAGGGATGTATTTTCCTCCCACATCTACGGCAGCTATATTTATGGTATTACCATCTCTGTTTACTCCTTTTACATCTATAATATTTCCATTAGGATCTTCAGCTTTGACTTTTAGAATATCACCGTTTGCAGTTATTCCCTTTACAGGAATTAAAACATCGTTGGTTAATACAAGTTTTATTGAAATATTTTTTCCATCATGGACACCTTTCACATCCATAAAGTGATCGTTACCAGCTTCGTAAATTGCAAATAATGGTATAGCCGTACCATTTTCTAAATATACATTAACAGGATATGCTTTTCCTTTTTTAATAACAGCTTTTACTGGCCATGTTTCACTTTGAGCGATTAAACAAATTGGCAGCAGAATAATCAAGAATAATAATGTACTAATACGTTTCATAATAATGTTTTAAATATCAATAATATTGTTAAGTATAGATAAGGTATAACTTGTCTATAAAACAGAACATGATCTTCGTCATTAGATATATTGATCTCAGTCACTACAAATCATCCTATAAGTTCAATATCACTAAGTTCAACTTTGTATGATATTGGAAAAAATGACTTTCCATATTTGAATTGTGAATTGTGAGGGATAATATGCACTCCACTGACATATAACGGTCATATAATTTCACATTCTATGATACATTATGATATTGTGTAATATGTTATAGTGCGTAAAGTGTTGAAAGACAAAGCCCTTAGCAATTTGCATTACTAAGGGCTTCTATATTATGTAGCGTGAGGCGGGCTAATTAGGTTGCCATATATGGCAATTTAGACTGCTTAACGGTCGTATAGTGGTCATATAAATGTAGTGTCCTTTCAGAATAGACTGAAATTAATAAAAAAGGCAAGGTAGTTAGTCTTCCTTTGTGCACTCTACCTTATATCCTTCGAATATATCTACTACTTTTTGAAAAAGCTTTTTATTACTGCCTCTGTAATCTAACTCCGAATCTTCATGGTTTAATGCATTCTTATCTTGCGAAGTAGTTTTAAACAGCATTGTAAGCTTCATTTGGTCATTCTTTTGAGTGGCTTTGATCTTCACATGGTATTTAATAATGTATGAATTTTTGAGCATCTTATACTCTGTTACAATAGAACCGAAGTCTTTACTGCTTGATGCTATCTCATATTCATTCTCGACTAGTAACCTACCCAAATCAGAGTAATCAATCTCTACATATATAACGTTTGCTTTCTTTGGGATCTCAACTTTTTGAGAGTTAGCATATATGCAAATAAACATCATTGATGTAATTAGTATTATTTTTTTCATTTAATTTATTTTTTTATTTATGATTAACTTTAATTTTAGTGATATAGCTCATCTCTAACAATAACCAATAACCAATGACCAAGATAATACTATTCTTTTTGCATTTAGTTTTTAATAATTTCATAAGAAGATACTCTTAGACCATCAGAAAGTTTTATGAAATAGATACCTTTCTGTAATGTATGGAGATTAATTTTATCTGTGATGAATTGATTCATAACTTCTTTACCTAACACATCAAAAACAGTAGCTTTTAATTCATTATTATTTCCTCTAATATTTAGAATGTTAGATGTAGGATTAGGGTATACAGAAACATTTAATTTGGTTTCATCTTCAACACCAACTGTGGAGCAATCCAGTCCAGCATCATTTATTGTCCATCCATGATCATCTATTATACTTTGTCTTGCATCTTCACCAATACAATAATTGATTCCTTCTGCACCTAATATTAAATCTGATTCTACGTCTTGCTGTGACCAACCATTTAATATGGCATCATAATTATCTGTAGATAATCTAGAATCAGTAAACATTCGATACATAGAAGTTACATTACTAATATTCCAACCGCTTATATTTGCATTGAAAGCTGATGACTCCGCAAACATCCATCCCATATCAGTCACGTTCCCTACATCCCAACTACTTATATCTGCATTAAATGAACTCGCCGCTGCAAACATAAATGACATATCCGTAACATTCCCAACATCCCAACTACTTATATCTGCATTAAATGAACTTGCTAGAGAAAACATATTATGCATAATTGTCACATTACTAACATCCCAACCGCTTATATCTGAATTGAAAGAACTTGCCCAATAAAACATAACTTGCATCAACGTTACATTCCCAACATCCCAACCACTAATATCCGCATTGAATGCAAATGCATTTTCAAACATTGCAGGCATAAATGTTACATTACTTACATCCCAGCTGCTTATATCTGAATTGAAAGAAATTGCAAAGCGAAACATAGCCTCCATATTAGTAACATTACTAACATCCCAACTGCTTATATCTCCGTTAAAATCATCTGTATAATTAAACATTCGCCACATAGAAGTTACATTACTTACATCCCAACTGCTGAGGTTTGCATTGAAAACAGTTGCAAAAGAAAACATATTCTCCATAGAAGTTACATTACTAACATCCCAACCACTAAGATCGCCATTGAAAACAGCTGCACCTTCAAACGCATAAGTCATATCAGTCACATTACTAACATCCCAATCAGGCATTGCACCATACTCGCTGTTACTACACATACCATCGACTGGATTTGTAGAAAGACAGATATTAATTGCATCTTGAAAATTTCCATCTGTAATTGGGGTTTGAGCAATTAAACTAAAAGTTGAAAAA
Organism: uncultured Saprospirales bacterium; assembly: GCA_913061325.1. Lineage (GTDB taxonomy): Bacteria > Bacteroidota > Bacteroidia > Chitinophagales > Saprospiraceae > CAJXUU01. The sequence goes on from CAJXUU010000343.1 coordinate 2,954, forward strand.
GCTAATACCATTAATGTTAAAATTGTTTTTTTCACTAATATCGTTTTTTTATTTTTAATTATTACAACGGTTCTGTGATATGGAGCGGACGTAGCGATAGCAAGTCTGATCTCATAGCACCCATGTAAAAGTAGTAACTTGAATACTCAATAAAAATTCTACTAGATATGAGCAAACAAGTTTCCACAAGTCCTCCAAAGTTATTCATTGGATTAGACATTCACAAGAAGCGTTGGAAATTTCATTTTACCACGGACCTAGTTTTAGGTTCTGGGCATTCTTTTCCTCCTAAGAGTGCTCTAGTATTTAATTATGTAATGAAGAATTACCCAGGTTATGAAGTAAGCATAGCTTATGAAGTTGGTTGCTGTGGCTATAAACCTGCAAGAAATTTTATTTCTTTTGGCTGGGATACATTTGTTGTTAATCCTGCTGACATACCTAGGCCTTCTAAGAACAGGTTCATGAAGACTGATAAGATTGATGCTAAGAATATTGCAAGGCAATTGAGATCAGGAAATCTTAAAAAGATAACAATTCCTGATCTTCACAGAGAAAGCCTTAGGGCTCTTACTAGGCAAAGAACAGCATTGGTAAGAGACTACAGTAGAATCAAGACTAGGATAAAGTCACTATTGCTTTATTTACAGATTGATATACCTGAAGCTATGGATTCTCCTAAATGGCCTCTTAAGTTTTTAGCGTGGCTTGATGCTCTCGATCTAGGATATACTAATAGCAACCAAACACTAAAAAGTATGCTAAGTCATTATCGATTTATTGACCTTGAACTAAAGAGCCTATCAAATCAAATCAGACTCTATTGTAAGCAAAATCATAAAAAAGATTACACCCTATTAAGGTCTATTCCTGGCATTGCTGGCTTAACAGCTAGCTATATTCTAGCGGAAGTTGGTGATATAAGACGATTTACTTCTTTTAAGAAATTTGCCTCCTATGTTGGTTTTATTCCAAGTATGCAACAAAGCGGAGAAGTATTTTATACTGGAGGAGCTACTCCAAGAGCAAATAGACATGTAAGAAATATGATAATAGAAGCTGCATGGATTGCTGTTAGAACAGATCCCGTAATGCAGGATTATTATAGAAGCCATGCAGGCAAAAACAGCAAAGCTGTCATTTTTAAAGTGGGTAGAAAATTACTCTCTAAAGTAATGGCCGTTATTAAAACTGAGATACCGTACTCTAAAGGAGTACTTAATTAATATTGATACAACCAATGCATAACTTTAAGTAAAGACAACAAAACAAGTGATGTATTTTGTTTACAACTCATAGCATGTTGCTTTACTTTATTTATCGATCTAATTGATGCATGTGGACACTAAATATAAGTGCACCACACATAGGATGCCGTGCCGATAAATAACACCGAAAAATAAAAGACCTTTTTCTGTGAAGGCCTTTCCTTTTTCTCAACTTTTCGTAAAAATGAAATAATTTAAAACTAAATATTGTTAAAGTTTCTACTTTTTATAGGATCACTTGTTATCACCTGGCATTTGGGTTATTCTACTTTCATAATAAATTTTATATAATGTGGTGAAAAATCTAAGAGTTCTTTCGTCATTCGGTCATTTTCATTTAATTCAACAATTCCACAAAACCTATGAAAGTTTTCATCTGGAAATATCCAAGATGAAGCAAAGATCATTAATGGAATTTCTTCGCCTACTTTTCTATTGGTATTATGATATTTCCTCCATTGATAAAATTGGTCATCACTTTCTTTAAATAATTCAATTTTGTGCCTTTTCACGAAAGAGGTCAATTCAAACTGTAATTCAGATCTATTTTCTGTAGTATTTGAATATATTGTAACTCCACTTATGAAATCAGTAAAAGGATCTGAAATGCCAGTATCCCAATATAAATACTCATTTGAAAAATTTGCAATAGTGTCGCTATTTACCTCTTTTCCATCTTTAAATTCTCTAGCCAATATTGTTATTGTTTTACTTTCAAAATTTCCTGGCACATCGAATTTAAAAATTCTCATACCAAGATACTCAATAGCTTTTAAGATATCCGTTTTTGAGATATTTTCCGTTTCATAAAAGTTGTAAGGATCTTCTTGCTGTATTCGATAACGATTGTCCTTTTTCAATTCTTGACTAAATAGATTAAATGTCGTAATCATTAGTAAGAAAATTGTTTTTGCTACTGTTTTCATTTTATTTCTATTTTTTAGCGGCCGAGCATATCGAGCGGCTGACCGATAGGGAAGCTGATCTGATATGCAGTGTTAGTGATTGTTTTTCTTCATTTGAATAAATAGCTAATTACGAATTCCAATCCGATTTGATAAGGTTCATACTTACCAAATTCATATATATCTTGGTATTCACTAATTGATTTAGAGTAGACAACGTTCATTCCAAAGTTCATATTTCCAAGATCATACTGCAATCCACTACTTATCCGTAAATCGTAATTATATTTTTTTATGAATACAAAAAATATATCTTCGATGTTCGTTCTTTTATTGATGGAGAGACCAAATTCTAATGGCATTTTAATTTTTTGGTTTATAATGTTGTAAGAAATCGAAGGTGTAATTTGTACAAATTTGTATGGTCTATTGATATTTTCATAGTCTTGCGACATACTAACATCATCTCGACTTGTCAAATCCAAAATTCTTCCGTTCTTATGTTTTCCAATATGCAACCTTAAGGTAGTTCTTACATTGGGTTTATATAGTACACCAAAACTATAAGATGTAGTATTGGTATTTTCTTCTTTAGTAATTCTATATGACGAAATACCAAAGCTACCACCACTTAGGTTAGATGCATTATAGGTAACATTACGACTGGTTCGGATTTCAAATCCTAGTTTATTTTGAGATTTAGCTGAAATCGTAATCATTAAAAGCAAAAAGATTAGGCTTATCTGTTTCATTTTATTTTTTTTTAATAATCACTAACGATTCTGCGGATATGGGTTGACGTGCGAAAAATGCGCGTTAGCGGCTTTTTTTTCTCACGTTTACCTATATCTGCAGTTGT
>CAJXUU010000344.1 GCA_913061325.1 uncultured Saprospirales bacterium
AGCCTACAAGAAAGTCAGAAAGAATAAAGGAAGTGGAGGGGTAGATGGAATAAGTCTGAAGACTTACGAAGAAGACCTCGAAGACAACCTTTATGAATTATGGAACCGGCTCACCTCAGGGAGTTATTTCCCCAAAGCGGTAAGACAAGTATCGATACCAAAGAAGGATGGAAGTAAGCGAAAGTTGGGGATACCAACAATAGCGGATCGAATAGCTCAACAAGTAATAAAGGATTATTTGGAGAGCAGATTCGAGAAGGAGTTTCATAATAATTCTTACGGTTATCGCCCTTTAAAGAGTGCACATCAAGCCTTAGAAGAAGTACGAAAGAATGTATGGAAGCGAGACTGGGTGGTAGACATGGATATAAAGGGGTTCTTTGATGAAGTGTCACATGAGCTGTTAATGAAAGCATTAGCTAGACATGTGCCAGAAGATTGGGTGTTGATGTACATCAAAAGATGGCTAGAGTCACCCGTAGAAACAGAGTCAAAGGAGCTTGTATATCGAGAAGGGCGGGGGACACCTCAAGGAGGTGTAATCAGTCCCTTATTAGCAAATTTGTTTTTACACTATGTATTTGACAAATGGATGGAAAAGACTTTTCCAAATCTTATGTTTGTAAGGTATGCAGATGATATCATCGTGCATTGTACAACAGAAAAAGAAGCGGAGCGAGTCTTAAATGCCATTAAAAGCCGCATGGCAGAATGTCAATTGAGATTACATGAAGGGAAGACAAAGATTGTATATTGTAAGAAATTCAATAAACGATCAGCAAATAAGACGGTTAAGTTTGACTTTCTAGGGTTTAGTTTTCAGCCAAGACCAACTGCCAGAAAAGACGGCAAGATGTTTTTGGGTTATGACTGTGCCATAAGTCAGTCTAGTAAGAATAAGATAATATCAGAAATTAAATCAACAAAGTTTCAAAGGTGGACTAATAGGAGAATAGAAGATATTGCTGAATTTTTCAATTTAAAAATACAGGGATGGATCAACTACTATGGAAAATTTAGGAAACATAAATTGTATTCGTTATTTCGTATTTTTGAGGGAAGGCTTATTGAGTGGGCAAGAAGGCGGTATAAGCGATTAGGAAAATCTTATATCAAGGCGAGCAAATGGTTTTACAGATTCAAGAAGAATAATGTTAGATTGTTTGCTCACTGGGAAAGAGGATTTATAAACGCATAACTTTATGTATAATAAGAGCCGTATGATGGGAGACTATCACGTACGGTTCTGTGAGAGGTTTGAGGTGAAATTCCTCTTACCTACTTGACAAAATTTCATGTACTAATTTGTCAAGAGGCTGCGTCCATTTTTCTAAACTGATGGGGGATTGTTTACTTAAAATCTGTTCATCTTTAGTAGTATCAAATAATCGGGTGGAGATTAGGTAGCTGCCATCCTTTTCTTTGATATTTCCTTCCACCACTACATCAACATTATAGCGTTCTTTGATTTCATTTAATGGGAGAGGATTGTTTTTTAAATAAAGACTAGTGGTTCGTGAAGTCGTCTTGACGTTTGAGTTTGTGGCAACTAGAGAAAGGAGTTCTTCGAGAATTCCTTCTGAAAGGTACTCTAAGTCTCTAAGTTTGTTATCCAGATGATAGGGTAAGATTAATATTTTTTTACTGGTTTTCTTCATATGTTTTTTACTGCGGTGCCAGTAATTTTAACTTTGCCCCCAAAAGGTAATGCTTCTGCCTGATAAATTGTTCTGGCAGGTCTTTTTCCTTCGGGAAACAACTCCATATACAACTGGTTTATTTCCGGCAGGTCATTTAAATCATTAAAAGCGATGTCAATAAAGACTACATCATCTTTATCAAAATCTGCATTTTTCAAAGCGGAAAAAAAATTAGAAAAAGCAAGTTTAGCCTCTTCTAAAGCTGTTCCTAACATGTATTTCCCATCAATATTTACAGAAAGTTGGCCACTTACAAAACACATGTTATTTACCACTACAGCATGGCTAATCGGGTTAGTCCAATTAGGTAAACCTTCTCCATTGACAATATATTTTTTTGCTTTCATAATCTATTTTTATACAAACGCTTAATCTAGAGACTGCCTTATTCCGAATCTATAATTCCCGCTTTAAAATAGTTTATAATTCCCATATTGAATCATAAAGCGAAAATGGTGTTTAGCCTAAAAGTAAAACACTCAATGTCACAAATGAGTCTTTTAAAAGTAGAGATTTTTTGACAACAAGATTTTGTATAAATCTATGGATTACATATTCTATTACACCTTACCATTAATATAAAAGGCGTATTAATACTTTTTATATTAATGGTAAGATATAATTCAATCAACTACATCACTTCACTAACTTGAATGATAGGTTCGATATTCGTAAAATTGGGTAAATCTCCCATTATTTTTTCAGCATTTGGTCCAAAGGCCTCTCCAAAATCTTCTACAGAATTAAAATACATGTTTCCCATTCCAGCATATGGAGCAGTTGACCTAGGTAGAGCTCCGCCCAATCCTTTTTCAACGGTTGCAACTTTAATACCATTTCTGTCTGGAATTTTCACATATATTTATGATGATTACTCTGATTTCAACGTTAGAAATACTCGTCATAGCTACTGCTATGACTGCGTTTTTTGTCTTGTACAAACTCAAAATCTACTCAAATGCTACCCCTCATTTAAGCATTGCCAGAGCACTAGTTTTTTTCACTTAACTATAATGTCAGAGCGTAATTTAATGCGTTAATTCGTTATTATATCTCTTAGTGTGTTTTTCTTCATACCCTACTCAAAGAATAACGCTTCTGTGATATGTGGCGGATTTGGCGATAGCCAATCTGACTTCATGTTGGCTTGATGTGTTCAGTCTTTTTTATAGTGTATAAACTTATTTTTTTATTTCTACCTCTCAATTCTGTTTCTCCTAATGCTTGTGATCGGAACTCCTGACCAAGATTTATGGATCTGATTAGTTTTTGAGAAACCAGAAAGTCCACCTTGTAATTGTTACATAGCCCTTGAATTCTGGCAGTTGTATTCAATACATCTCCCGAAAAAATAATCTCCTTTTTTATTACTCCAATTTCTCCTGTCGTTACCTTACCCAGATGAGCTCCTGCTTTAAAAGTCGGAATTACACCGAATTTCGATTCGTACTTTTTAGACTCACCAAGAAGGGATGTCTTCATCGCAAAAAAACAATGAAGAACATCATTATTATTGAAGGCCTTCCCGTACTTCCAAGAGATAACAATCTCATCACCAACATATTGATAAATTTCCCCACCATATTGAACAATAGGGTCGGATAAGTCAGCGTAGTATTCTTTAAGCATATTAAAATATTGAACATGCCCAAGTTTCTCAGCTATGGTGGTAGAGGATTTCATATCTATAAACATGAAAATTCGTTTTTCTTCTTTTGGTCGATGGTATTTTCCAGTAAAAAAATTGAGTAAGACACCTTGACCTATATTGTCACTTATCTCTGTATAGAACAAACAAATACCAATACCTGCTGAGGCATAAATTATTACAGTCCAGAAAGCAAAGCTTGTAAGAAATATTGCACTATAATCCAACACTCTTTTGTCCAATGGGCTCAATTTCATTTCTAAAGCATGGTCGATGATTGAAAGTAGTAAAATGAAAACAGTTAAGAGTAAAATATAAATAGCAGTCTTCAAGAGGATCTTTTTTAGAAGACTGCTTTTTCTAAACCATTTGCTGAGAAGAAGAACTTCGAAAATCCCAATGAACAATCCCAATATCAGTGAGAATATTGCAGCAGTAATAGGGTCAAATACGTATGGGTTTCCCGTTGATGGGTAGATAGAAGAATCTCCAAGAATCCCTTTTTCAATAAGGGAATAGAGAAAGCTGGAAATCGAGGAGATAATTCCGAATGGAATTATCTTTAGAAGATTTCTTTTGTTTTTTGGTGATATCATATTTATTATTTCTGTCCCAATTAATATTCCAATCCTTTTTAATGGAATCCACTGCGTTCAAGAGACACACAAAGATGGAGCAACATAATTGAGATATAAGCTGTTCTTTTGATTCATCAAATTTAAAGATTAGGCATAGCAGGTATCCAATATATTGTTTAATGTTCAGTTGAGCACAACTTATGGCTATCTGCCTCATAATACTATCTTCCAAATACCCTGATTATGTTTTACCTTCACCATCTCATTCCAATTTTCTGTCTCTTGGACTATTGATAAAGTCATTGTTATTGAGGAAACTTATGAATAGATGAATGATTCGCGATAACACCCATAATAGAAGTAATGTCAAACAGTAATTTTGGTAAGATGTGACGCGTCAATTTCATGGCTTTAAGGTTTTTACTTTTAGAATTAGAGCATTTTATGCTGAATTGCAGAATCGCTTTGAATATTGACAATTATATTTGTTTTAGGTGGCTAATAACAAAGAAAGGTCCAGTTTGAATAATGTCATGATTAAAAGCGATTCAGCGGTTTTGTAATTCAGTGATTCAGCAAAAAGAATAATCTAAAAGTATATCTTTTATGGATTCGAAGTCCAGACAATGGTTACCCGTCAATTTAGACTTAACACAGCACTAGTCGTGTCAGGTTGGTGTCAGGTTACTGTCCTAACTGTGTCTTGTCGATTTCAATCTCCTAGAAAAGTTATAACATATCTTTGCTGAATAATTAATATTGAAAAGCTAAAGAATTATGAATCCTGATACAATTAATTTAAGAGATATTAAAAAAATGAGATTGGAACGTCATTGGTCACAAGATCAACTGGCAGAAATGAGTGGATTAAGTATAAGAACTATTCAGCGGATTGAAAATGGAGAAAATGCAGGATTAGAATCTTTGAAATCTTTGGGAGCCGTTTTTGATACGAATATTTCAGATTCCAACAAGAAAGTAGAAATAGAACAGATAAGAAAAGAAGAGGAGTATGTTCAAAATGTTATGGGTTTTTATAAACTTCTTGCCATTGCTTTATTAAGCTTAGTGGTTCCATTCATTCTTGCAGTTAGTGATTCATCCAATTGGAACGTTTTTTTATGGATACTACTTTCATGGGCAGTTTTGCTGGGAGTCTATTCTCTTAATGTTTTTGATTTCTTTGGAGATGAATGGAAAAGAAAAATGATTAATAATAAATTCAAAAAGAAGTAAGGATCATTTAATTAGGTACAGCATATGTTGTACCTAATTAAAACATTTCAAAGAGCACAAATATTCCATTTTCTCAATTAGTAATCAAAGCAATTAATACACAAACTAAAGCCGCCAGTTCCAAATAAATTCTTGTCCAATGCCATTTGCCCCATTTGACTAATTCCAGGGGCAATTCATCTTCACTCAAGCTGGCGTCCGCAAAACTTTGATTTGCTTTTTTGAAATACAAATAGTAAGTGGCAAAAAACAAGAGAGTGAAAAATCCTGTCAGTAGGACTGCCATTTTGCCTGGGGCATCTACCATCAAAGCATAAATAGCAGTCCCAATAGGAATTAAAGTAGCGGCAATCGTTAATGGAGCAAAAAACTTGTAGACGATCGGGCCAAAAACTTTATGTTCCTCGTAAAAATCTGCTGGTTTCATAGACTTCCAATACGGAACAAAAAGCACGCCTTCTGCGATTTGAGCACCTGCAAAAATACCTAAAATCCCTGCAGTAACAGCATATAATAATTCTATCATTTTGTTTCTTGTTTTATAATGATTTGTAAAATTGTTGAATTGCAAAACCGCTTTATAATGTTGACATATTATAGTTTTCCAACCAACGTGTACAGCGATTAGACGATTCAAGCGATTTTTCGATTTGGCAACATTGAATATATCGCAATTTTGTATTGCACCTTTCAATAAGGTTTACCCGTGTGTAGAACTTATTGCACATTTGCATAAAAAGTTGATCACCTTTATTTTTATTTCTTTAGAGGAAACCAAAGAACTTAGTCTTTTAACAATGTCTTCTCTTACCAGA
>CAJXUU010000345.1 GCA_913061325.1 uncultured Saprospirales bacterium
ATCTACACTATCCTCTTCGTCGGCAGCGTCAGATGTGTATAAGAGACAGAGTTACATTTGCGTTTCCCTATAGAGTTCTTAGCAATAGTTGACAAAATCATATTTTATTATACATGATCTCATTAGTTGTATTATGATTATTTATCATATTTTTGCAACTGATTTAGATACGTGTATGAGCACAAATCAACTTTTTACCTATTATAGCGCAACGTTTTGATTCGCTTATAGGTCTTATATAAAATGACTACATTAATGCGGTTTTTGAGAAATATTTTATCCATTTTCTTTTTTATATGCGTAAGCAGTTCTTCTGTTTTATCACAGAATTTATCATTGATTTTTGGTAACTATTCTGGTGCTGTGGGTGACACAGTTTGTGTTGATCTGACTGTTGAAAATTTTGCAGGTGTTTCTTCTATGGAATGGAGAACTAGATTTGATCCTTCAGTACTCAGATATATTAACCTAGATTTGACGACATCTGCATTGAATGGTGGAATGGATGGAGATTTATTATTTCCAGGTGATTTCAATCTTGTTCAAGGAGATAATGGGTATATTACGATAGCATGGGCCAATGGACCTACTGAAGGGGTGACACTTAATGATGGAGATATATTATACACTATATGTTTTGAGATTATTGGTGATCCCTGCGAGACATCTATCTTAGCAACAAACGGCAACCCTAACACGATTACAATTACAATTGCTGAACCAGCAACAGGTAGTGATATCCCTCTTCTTGACTCTGAAATTAATCTAGTATCAGGAGAAGTAACTGTTGATCCTGATGGATTATTTATCTCTGAATCTCATTGTAGTACTGATGATGGAAGCAACACTGGATCAATAACATTTGCTGGTTCTGGAGGAAATGGACCGTATTCTTGGACGCTTACTGGAAGTGGTGTAAATGAAAGTGGATCTGGTTTACTGGATTGTGAAACGGCTACAGTTAATAATCTAGGTCCTGGAACATATTCATTGACCATCATCGATAGTAATAATGTGGTCAGAAATGAATCCATTACAATAGTAGAGAGTAGTGCTTTCCCTTTTGTATTAACTTTGGGGGGAACAGATCCTACCTGTTTTGATAAAGATAACGGTACAGTAATAATCGAAAATATTATTGGAGGAGAAGGGGACTTCACATATGAATGGTCTAACCAGAATTTTGTAGACGATGCGATTGATGATTTATATCCAGGTGATTATTCACTAACGATAACTGATGAAAATGGATGTTCTACATCTGCAAATTATACACTCGAAGCAGATACTGTATCGGTCGAAGTGATCGTATTTTCTGCTCCTTCTTGTGACGGAGGTGCAAATGGAATTGTAACTTTCATTGCCTCAGGTGGTACGCCATATCCCAACGGAGGCTATGACTATGATGTAGATGGAACTGATATTTTTTATATTGCAAATGGATTTGAAGTTCCAGGTTCATTTACCCCTGCAAATTTTATTGAAGGATGTTTTGAAGTAGTTGCAATTGATGACCTAAATTGTCAGTCGGATCCAGTTGAATTTTGTCTTGATGCAGGTTCGTTTTCAACGCTTACTATTGATACGACTAATGTATCCTGTTTTGGACAATGTGATGGAGCTGTGTTTATAACAGCTGCTTTAATAGGTAACTTCTCATGGCAAGTTTTTGATAGTTCAGGTGCTCCTCTAGTTGGAACAAGCGGATCTACAACTTTTGAAGCGATAGATGCTTGTCCAGGTTTATACACGGCAACCATAACGGATAATAGCAATGGATGCTTCATCGATACTACTTTTAATATCGGAGAGCCTCTATTACTTGAAATGGCTATAGATTCTATCGGGCCAGGATGTGGAGGAGGAGATGGAATGGTTACTTTAGGGGGTACGGGTGGTACTATGCCATATACCTTTTTATGGGATGATGCTTTTGATCAACCAATAAGAACCAATATGCCAGGAGGCACATATTCTGTAACGATAACAGATGTAAATGGATGTCAAGATTCAATAATGTGGACATTTGCTGATGGAGGAGATATAGGACTTAATGCTGGAGTTTTACAAGCAGTTACATGTGAAAGTGCTGGTGATGGAAGCATTATTGCTTCGGTTACAGTACCAGGAGTTTTTACCTTTTCTTGGGAAGATGATAATGGACTTAGTTTAGGCCAAGGCGCACAAATAGATAATTTGGGTGGTGGTATTTATCATGTGACTGCCACTGATGGTATGTGTACAGATACTGCATCTGTTATTCTTGCACCTGGACAGACTCCCTCAGCCACTGTTGTAATGGACTCGCCAACGTGTGCCAATTCTGATGATGGTATGTTAATGGCCATACTTTTAGATGGAGTAGCTCCCGCTATGTTTGAGTGGAATATACCTCCTTCTTTAGTTATAGTGAGCAATGGACCTGTAGTCTCAGGTGAAGTAGGCGTATACAACTTACATATAGTAGATAATAATGGATGTGAATCTGACGAATTATTCGAAATTTTGCCACCTAATGATTCTATTCAAATAACTATTTCCAATTTAACTGAGAACTTTTGTTTCGGTGAATGTAATGCAGCTGCAACGTTTACTGCAACTGGTGGACCTGCTGGAACTGGAGATTATACGTTTATTATCAATGATAATGCTTTGCCTGCAACGTTAGGTTCGGTGACAGTTACTGATTTATGTGCAGGCACCAATTTTGTAATCGCATTTGATGGATCTTGTTTGACGGATACAATTTTCTTTGAAGTAGATGATGTCACAGAAATTATGATTGATGTAGCTAATTCGACAATCTCTCCACCGTCTTGTGATGGAAGAGATGACGGTAGTATTTCTGTAAAAATTACTGGAGGAAATAACTCAAATTATAATCTACTTTGGATTAATGAAAATATAATGGGGCCGGATTTAGCCAACCTTATTGCAGGAGAATATATACTTCAAATCATTGATGGAAGTGGATGTGTCGTCAACGATACTATAAACCTAATAACACCTGATCCTTTAATGGTAGAAGTAAACCCACTTACTACAACTGATATTTCATGTTTTTCTGGTGCAATGGGTAGAATTGGATTGAGTACCACTGGCGGAAACGCGGGTGTATTGACTTTTGATTGGTCACCAGACATTTCTACTACCTCATTTGCAGAAAACCTTTCTCCTGGCTTTTACACAGTGACTGTAACTGATGTCAACGGCTGTACAGCGGATACATTTTATGAATTGACGAGTGCAGCACCAATTGTTGCTACTATACCTACACCCGCAGAACCTGACTGTTTTGGTGGAACAACTATCATCAAAATAGATACAGTAACTGGAGGCGTTGGAAACAGTTATACATTTTCGATAAATAGAGGGCCTACTTTACCTATAGATTCTTGTGTCACTGTATTTGCAGATAGTCTTCTTATTACAATCTTTGATGGGGCAGGAGCAGCTTGTGCCCTTGATACGATGATTACAATTGAGCAACCTTCACAAGTAACGGTTGATTTAGGAGATGATATTACCATTGATTTAGGTACACTTTCTGATCCTGTATCAGCATTTATTGTATCTGAATTGGATATAGATTCTATCTCTTGGACTCCTTTTGTAGATATCGAATGCAATACTTCAGATTGCCAGATAGTTACTTTCTCGCCTAATCAAACTACATCTTACACGATTACAGTTACGGATGAAAATGGATGTCTAGCAACAGATGATATCAATGTATTGGTCGACCTTACGAGGAATGTATATACGCCGAATATTTTCAGTCCAAATTCTGACAATCAGAACGATCATTTTCAAATTGCTGCTGGAAATGGAGTCACAATGGTTAATTATCTAAAGGTATTTGATAGATGGGGAAATCTCGTTTATGTTGATGAAGCTTACATGCCTAATGACACACAACACATCGGTTGGGACGGTACTAGAAATGGACAGGAAAATGAACCTGGAGTCTATGTCTTCTTTGCTGAAGTCGAGTTTATAGATGGAGTCTCAATTGTCTACAAAGGAGATGTTACACTAGTAAGATAGAAATATCAAGATTCAATAATAATTTAGCGATACATTTTACTTATTCAGAGATATCCAGGAGTAAGAGTAAATATCTTTATTAACTACTGTTTAGTGCCCTTAGCTGATTTTAATACAAGGTGATTGTCTAAATAAATTACCCAAGCCCAGCGAATATTTATATTGCCTGAAGGGCAATAACTATATAGCACGGGGTAAAACCCCATGCACGGTAAAAAAATGGTTTTGTGTCCTGTAGGGATACCATTAATTTCATTGGATTGTTGCCCAAAACATATGATCTATAAATTGATCTTACGGATAGTGGCATCCCTTCAGGATACGAATAATATGTATCTAGTAGACTTAGGACGATGTTTTCATGAATGAAATATTTTCATTAAAATAGAGCTAAGAAAAATAATACAGTGATCAAGATACTGAGAAAGTTGGTCATGTTATTATCGATGAGATAAAAACCACTATTAAGGTTTTTTCTACTTCCAATTTCTTCTATATTTTTATCGTTTTTATATTTTGCTTGGAATGCACAACCGATGAAACTATCTATCAGCATTCCAGCAAAACCCAATGTCAAAATAATAAGTGAATTTTGGAATTCGTGGATATGCAAAAAGTAGATAATCGACACACATGTGCTGCCTAATAATCCTGCTAATGTTCCAATAATTGTAATGCCTCCAGAAAGTCCTTTTTGTATAGGTTTTAAACTGCAAATATTTCTAGGAATCCCACCATATCTCTTTCCAAATTCACTACTAAATGTATCAGATAAAGCGACACTAAAACTAATAACAAAGGCTAGTGGAAGCAGTTGATTATGAGTCAGCAAGAATGCAAAAGCAAGAATTCCTGCCACTCCTGAATTCGCAATAACTTGTTTTGCCGACCTACCAGAATTGTCCCCATTTTTAGGGTTTAATCTAGAGACTAAACTTCCTGAAAGTAAAAACGAAATTGGATAAATCAAATAAGCCCCTAATCCACTTCCAATTATTAGAAAAGCAATTATACAGGCTGTAATCCATCCAGATCTAGTAAGCATTACATTAATTTCCCTAAGAACAGCAGGAGTTCTTTTTCCATTATCGAAAAGTCTCCATCAACTTCAAAAAGTTGCTTCATCTGATCTAATAATTCACTTTTCCTAGCGGGTGTTGGGAAGTATAGTCCTTTGTAACTTAGTATGGTCTCCAAAGCCTTATAGTCACTCATCTCTATGAATGTCTTATACAACTGATCATAAGTTTCATCATCAATCAATAGCTTAATTTTTGCCCTTTCTTCTTCAGAAAATTCGATATCTACATGGGCAGCATAAAGTAGAGAGAAGGCCAAGAATTCATTCTGGTTCCAAGTATTATTCATTGAGATGTATTTAAATCTTATTTTTTATTATTCGGTTAATTATTCGAATCAGTAATGACAATTTTTTTTGTGTTTATCACACCTTCATGAACAAAGCTAATTAAATATAATCCATTTAAAAGGAGACCTTTTTGAAAGTCTATTTTAGAATTAGCTTGGATAAATCCTTTCTCTAATACCTGTCCAGTGATTGAGGTTAAGAATATTTCAAATTCCTTATTTGTAGGATTGAAAGTATTTATGAATATTAAATTTTGAGTAATAACTAAGGCGCTAATTTCATCTTCAGTGACTGCGTCATAGCAGCTTTGTAAAAACGAAACTCCTGATGTTGTACATTCTTTATCTGAAAGATTACTTGCAGTTATAACAATTTCTGTATCAACAGGTAGGTTAGTTATTTCAAGAGGAAGTTGCGAGTAATCATAAGTGTTATTT
>CAJXUU010000346.1 GCA_913061325.1 uncultured Saprospirales bacterium
CTCAAAACTCTTACGTCTCCATTAAAAATTTCTAAAAGTGAACTTATTTGCTGTAATTCATTTTGGTTCGAATTTACATAAATCAAATATGAACTCTTAATTAGATATGGACTTACAAAAGTATTGATTACTGCCATTCCAAAGACAAAAATAGTCCAAATTAATTTTGACTTAGCACTTGTTTTTGAAAACAATATTGAAATATAGGTAACCAAACAGATTCCTATTCCTGAAAGCAAGATTAAATTATAGGTACCTGTTTTTCTTCCAAAAAAAAGAAAGCTCCCAAAAATCATTAGGATTCCAATTATTAATCCGATATATCGTTTTTTTATTTTCATTTTATGATGCCCAACTTACGTATCCTCGATATGGAGCGGATTTGGCGATAGCCAATCTGATCTCATCTTCGCTTGTTATCTATGGTGATTCATCTATTTTCTTGAATCCAATATTTGTTGCATTCCCCTTTTCGTAATTCTTTAATAATGTGCTTGCTTCTTCATCGGACAATATGTTTATTCTGTTTAGCCAGTCTACTTGATATTTTTTTGCCTCAAATGGAGTTGATTTGTCAAATCTTAAGTACTCAGTTTTGTAAGCACCTTTTATTCTTTGTTTGAGTTCGTTGATAAAACTGTTAGCCGTTTCTTCGTTTGGTCTGTCTTGGTATAGTTCAATAGATTTTGACCCACCTGTTATATAGATAAGTTTCTTTTTTCTACTAAACCTTGCTAATAGAAACGCAGCTAGAAAAATTCCACTTGCAAAAACCCAAAACGCAACCATATTCGATTTGGGTTCTGTGATTATTGTGTATAATAACATTGCGAATTCTAGTCCAAAGAATGCAAGTAGCCCAATTTCAACAATTCGTCCTTGAGTTCCTTTTTTCTTTATGATGTTGTTTCCAAGTTCTAAATACTCAATGGAATACTCTAGTTCTTCTGTTAAGGATTTGTCAAACACTGAAATTCGCTTAGTGCCTAATTCGAATCTTTTTATTGTCGGATATTTTTTCTGTTCTATTTGCATTTTTATTTATTCATCATAGATAACGATTTATGTAAGTGGAGTGCGGGATTAAAAGTTGGAAACTTTCAATTACGCACGTAGCCAATTCGTTTATTCAACATCTTCCTTTTTTTACACCAATCGTCGAAGACGAATTGGCGGCGTTGCAATAACGAACTACAGTTGGATTACCCACTGAAACCCGCATTACATTTACATTTTGTTATGAGCTTTTTTTACTTCTCACGATTTTTACAATACGATTATATACGATTTCCGATAAGTTCCAAGTGTATCCCCCACCTGTATTTACAAACTGAATAACAATCGTATCCGTATCTTTGTGATACCTGGCAATACTTGAGTATCCTGGCAATAATCCTGTATGTTCATTTACATAAATAGATGAATAGATTTCCTGTTCACCTCCATTAAAAACTGAACCATCGTTTAATGCCCGCAAGAATATTCCCGCATCCTCTGCTGTAGCCACCATTGAGCCAGCAGGGTTTATAAAATCATTATACTTTATATCATCATCATAACCTACGTAATACCCACTCATAACATCGTCTAAGTCTACTTCACTTAGCAAACTGTAAGTATTGTTCAGCTCAAGCGGCGTCAAAATTTCATTCTTGATATATTGGTGATGGCTATATCCCAATGTTTGATCAAGTATTTCACCTATCAACAAATAATTCGTATTTGAATAACTATATTTTTTATCTGGTTCAAAGTCAGCAGGCTTATCTAGTACCAACTCAAGCGTTTCTCTATTGCCTCTCGATATGTCTTCCCAATAGCCGGGGGTGTCGGTAAAATTAGGAATGCCACTCCGATGTTGCACCATCAATCTCAAAGTGATTTTATCTGTATTAGCAATCCTTCCTTCCAATTCCGGCAGGTAATCAGCGAGCGTTTTATCCAACGACAAAAGATTGTCTTTAACTAATTTGGCGGTAGCAACAGCAACATATAACTTACTAATACTGCCAATTTTGAATAAGGCTCTCGGGTCGGCAGGTATTTCATTTTCTCGGTTATGCCAGCCTGCGGCGTATAATTCCGGTGGCTTCCCAGATTGGTCTACGTAAACAATCATCCCATCAAATCCATGACCAATTGCTTCATTTACTTGTTCTTGAACAGTATTAGGTAGTGGTAAAATCCAAGCCTTTACCAAAATCCACGGTACAAATGCCAAAGAGGTTATACTTGCAATAATAAATACTATTCTGAGTATTCGTTTTGTTTGTTTTTTTGTCATACCATTTCAGGTCGGTGAATTTATTAAATGCTCACGTCTCAGTGATATGGAGCGGACGCAGTGATAGCAAATCTGATCTCATAGCACCCATGTAAAAGTAGTAACTTTAAGTACTTAATAAAATACTAATAGTTATGAGCAAATAAGTTACCACAAGTCCTCCAAAGTTATTCATTGTATTGGACATTCACAAGAAGAGTTGGAAATTTCATTTTATGACAGACCTATTTTTAGGTTCTGGGCATACTTTCCCTCCTAAGGAATGATTCAATAATAAAGTAACATTCCTAAGAGTGATTTAGTATTTAATTATGTAATCAAGAATTACCCTTGGAATGAGATAAGTGTTGCTTACGAAGTGGGTTGCTGTGGGCACAAACCTGCACGGGACTTTATTTCTTTTGAGTGGGATACCTTTGTTGTTAATCAAGCTGACATACCCAGGCCTTCTAAGAATAAGTTCATAAAGACTGATAAGATTGATACTAAGAATATAGCAAGAAAATTGAGATCCGGAAATCTTAAAAAAAATAATGACACCTGACCTCCACAGGGAGAGTCTTAGATCTCTTATTAGGCAAAGAACAGCATTGGTAAGAGATTACCGAAGAATCAAAACTAGGATAAAGTCATTGCTGCTTTATTTACAGATTGATATACCCCATGGGATGGATTCTCCAAAATGGTCGCTTAAGTTTATAGCGTGGCTTGATGCTCTCGATTTGGGATATTCAAATAGTAATCAAACACTTAAAAGTATGCTTAGTCACTATCGTTTTATTGATCTTGAACTAAAAAGTCTCTTAAATCAAATCAGGCTATCCTGCAAACAAAATCATAAAAAAGATTAAATACTATTAAGGTCGATTCCTGTTATCGCTGGTTTAACCGCTAGCTATATTCTAGCAGAGATTAGTGATATAAGACGATTTACTTCTTTTAAGAAGTTTGCTTCTTACGTTGGTTTTATTCCAAGCATGCAACAAAGTGGGGAAGGTATTTATACAGGAGGTTCTACTCCAAGAGCAAATAGACATGTACGAAATATGATTATAGAAGCTGCATGGATTGCTGTGAGAACAGATCACGTAATGCAGACTATAGAGGCCATGCTGGCCAAAATAGCAAAGCTGTCATCTTTAAAGTGGGTAGAAAATTACTCTCTAAAGTAATGGCAGTTATAAAACTGAGATACCGTACTCCATTGGAGTACTTAATTAACATTGGTACAACCAATGCATAATTTTAAGTAAAGACAACAAAATATGTGATGTATTTACATACAATTCATAGCATGTTGCTTTACTTTATTTATAGATCTAATTTATGCATGTATGATTGAGTGATTTCACTGAAAGTGAATAAAGTTCTTGAAGACCTTTAAACTAAAGAACCGGAACGGGTGGTTTGCAGTGTATCACACATAGGATGCCGTACCGAAAAATAAAAGGCCTTTTTCTGTGAGGGCCTTTCCTTTTTCTCAACTTTTCGCAGAAAAAAATTCAAACTAAATATTGTTAAAGTTTCTACTTTTCATAGGATACTAATGTTGTACACTACAAGACAAAATAGTGATATTGATTACTTTGTTCTTTTTTGCCGAGTTGAAATTGATTGTCCTAACTTATTCCTAATTACCTCGAACGTCATACAGCGATTATTATAATATTAAACATATCTATATTAATGCCAATAGTGATATTTTTGATATCCTAATAAGTATCAAAAGATATGAGAATATATTTATTTATGTTATTAGCTGTGATTTCGCAACTCAGCTTTGCACCGATCACACCTAATGATTACAGTAATTCCTAAATCAAAATCGATAAATATTTACTGATAGTACAGATTAACACTAGTAAATTACATACTGTAGTACTAGTCCAATTAAGCTTAATCCTGTTGATTACAATAAACTATTTTATATCAGATAGCGATGTTACACTACAGTATCATCCACTACTCTAAGATGATTTTCAAATTACTTACTAATAAGACAAAATCTTTTTATGCTCTAAAGCCCATTTCAGGAGACCATTTTGCTCTCCAACCAATTCTAATTTTTTACTGATATTAGTTCTATGATTAGATACTGTTTTAGGACTTATGAAAAGCATATCTGCTATTTGGATAGAGGTCTTCTGTTGTGCAATTAATTTTAAAATATTTATCTCATGTTCAGATAGATTACTAAATAAAGAGTTTTGCTTCTTTTGTTGATCGAGTAAGATATAAGTTAAGCTAGGATTTATGTATACATGTCCTTTACTCACTGAGTTGATGCAATCAATTATTTCTTTTTCACTGGATTCTTTAAGTAGATACCCTTTTACACCTATTTCAATAGCATTCCTAAGAAAGGAGTCATCTTTGAATAATGTTAGTAATATAACAGCTGTATCCGATTTTGAGTCAATCAATGATTTAGCGACTTGCATACCAGTCAGATGCGGCATTTCTATATCGAGAATAGCGACATCAGGTTTTATTATTTCTATTTTATCCAATGCTTCTTGACCATTACTTGCACTGCCTACCCATTCCATAGTGTCATTTTCTTGGATAAGATCAGTAATGCCTTTTCTAAGAATTGGATGATCATCAGCGTTGAAAACACGTATTGACATATTTGATTTTATTTATGTTTTGGAATTATAATATTAATAACCATCCCATTGGTTTTACCTTTTCGTATTTCTATTTTACCACCGATAGCAAATATACGCTCATGCATTGTCCTGAGGCCCATACTTTTTGATTTGACTATTGTTAGCTCGGGATCAAAACCTTTGCCATTATCTTGTATAGTCACTGTAATGTTAGCCTCTTCGTTGCGTATGATTACTTTGGCAGCTGTAGCCTCTGCATGTTTAATTATATTGTTAAGTGACTCTTGTATGGTTCTAAATAAATGTATATCTAAACTTTTAAGTAATACTCCATCGATATTTTGTATTTCTTTCGTGATAAATAGTTCTGTTGATTTTCCAACTTTTTCTATCATTCCTTCGATGGTTGATGTAAGTCCAAAATTGTCTAACTGGAATGGATGCAAGTCCCTAGAAATTGATCTTACCTCTTCCAAAGTACTTGCAATCATCTCTTGGTTTACCAAAGTCGTAACTTGGTGATTTTCCATTTGTTTTTTGATTAATAATAAGCTTTGACCAACGCCATCATGTAAATCTCTCGCGATACGTTTCCGTTCCTCTTCCTGAGCTTGTAATAATAATTCTGCAAATTCTTTCTTATCGTTTTTTTCTTTGTTTATTTTCCTCATACGAAATACAAATAGTGTCATAATTCCAATTAGAATAGCACCTCCGAAAATATAGTTTCTTTGACTTGTAACTTTAGCACTATTTATTTTCAATTTATTAATTTCACTTATTTGAATAGCAATTTTTTTCTCTTTCTTTTCTGTCTCATAAAGTGTTTGTAAATTTGCAAATTGTTTGTTTTGATCAAGAGTGAATAGGCTATCTTTGATCGCTACATGTTTTTCCTTATAATTATAAGCCTGTTTAT
>CAJXUU010000347.1 GCA_913061325.1 uncultured Saprospirales bacterium
GAGTTAGTGTAGTATTATTCTACGATAATATGAAAATTACTAGTTTAATCCAATTGAAACTATAATGAAAAAGCACCTACTTTTATTAATCCCATTTTTTACTTGTGTTCTAATAAGTCAATCAATAACTGCCCAGCAAGGATTGAAAGAGGCAATAGCAAGTACATCCATAACTTTTGATTCAAATAAAATTACAAAGTTTAAACTGGATAAAACGAAGAATCTAAGGTCAGTAACTATTCCAAATCTATATGTTCCGATTTCAGTAGATGAGACAGCATTTCAATTCAATGTAAGTAAAGCATTTGGATCTTATGTAATTCCTAATACTAACTATCTTAAGATTGTATCTCCTGATGAGAAAGTTTATACGAATGCTGAACTCGTAAATAAGAAATCAGGGAAGCAAGTTTTCTCATTTAGTTTAGATATAGAGAAAAATGTTGTTGATATGACATTTACTAAAGCCGGGGTCTATACATTGAGTCTAACAAATGAAAAAGGAGAAAGATATACTGAGGACATAATGATAATGTAAGTGTATACAATCTCAAAAATATATAATAGACCATCTTTCTTTGACTGAGAAAGGTGGGTTTTTTATTTTAAAAGCATGCATATAATTATTTTTTAAAATTACATGTAATTTTAATTATCGTAAACATTGTAAAATTTAATTACGTCAGGCAGCGAAATTGAGATATAAAGCATCTTATAAGTAATCTATGAGAAGAATTATATTTTAACTTAAAACCTGAGGCTATGATGAATGATGAAGTTAGGACGATTATGGATACCAATCCACGGACTACGTCCCCAAACAAAAACGTAGGAGAACTTTCTCTTGAAATGCTCAATGAAGGTATTACGCAACTGCCAGTAGTAGATAACGAAGAACTTGTTGGACTTATAACTGTCCATGATTTATGGAAGAAGTATGAGAATAAAGCCTCAATTGCTGATTTGAAAGTAAGTGATGTTATGAATACTAATATCATACGGATATCACCAAAAGATAAAATCGGTACAGCTGCAGAACTATTTGCAGATAGAAGATTCAAAACTATTCCTGTTGTAAATCGTGACAATAAATTAAGAGGTATTATCACTGCTTTTGATATTATCAAGGTTACATTTAAAAGTGAATATTCATCACCAATTTTATATCAAGAAGCTTTTAGTTAATAAATCTTGTTTAAAGAAATCTATAATTGGGGATGTTCCGTTAAGGTTAGCCCTAATTATAGATTTCAATTCTTATTTATAATACAATAGTAATTACTAGTCCTGAGTAATTATTGAAATTCACATCTTTCGGGAGGTGTAGAATTTTAATTTTAATTTTGTTCTGCAGCGAATTGGAATGAAATATTTATACCCAGTATGAAATTTGTTTTAGTTTTGTAAACAAATGAAATTGTTGTTTTACATTCGATTTTGAGTGACCTTGAGATTCAATGACCAATTCTTTCTTACAGAAATATATCTGATGATCATAACAGTTAACATTGATATGATCATATTAATAAACTCGTATGAACTGATTTGTTCTAATCCAATGAACACCAATCCACCCAATAGACATGCTGTTGCATAGATCTCTCTTCTAAATATAAGCGGGATAATGTTAGTCAGAACATCCCTAATAACGCCACCGAAAGCCGCTGATACTATACCCATCATCAATGCAATTGGTATAGTTAATCCTACATCCAATGTCTTTTGTAAACCTAAAATTGTAAACAGTCCAATTCCAAGCGTATCAAAAAAGAACATTCCTTTTCTTAATTTCAGAATATATTTTTGAAACGTATAGGAAATTATAACACCTAATAGTATTACAAAAAGGTAATTTAAGTCTTTCATCCATCCAACAGGTGTTTCTCCTATTAATAAATCTCGAAGTGTGCCACCACCAACAGCAGTTACAATACCAATAATTATTGATCCAACAATGTCAAATTTCTTATCTATTGCGGTCAATACACCACTAATGGCAAAAACAAATGTTCCCAAAAGATCAATAATATAAATCCATTCTTGCATACACAAACTAATTAAATCACAAAAGAACAATTTTACAATTGGATTGGTGAAACTTGATGTTCTTTTTATTGTGCGATAAATTTAATAAATGTAATTTTTCTGTAATATGACTACTGCATTTGATATAATTAGGCAAAATGTTGTAGTGTATAAGTGTTAATAGTACAATATGTTGCCATGGAACGTTGTGAGTCTCAAATTAATATTTTGTTCTTAGCAGTTGTTTTGGTCTTCATAACGACATTTATTTTTTGTTCTTGTATTTGGCAAAATAATAAATTGATTTTAATAAATGTTTTGCCATATTGTAATCATGTAAAATCATGTTTGTAGTTTTATGTCTTTTACAACTTATAAAGATCAAAACTTATATAAATGAAAAAATTGCATCTACAATTAATCTTTCTTTTCTCTTTGTGTTTTGCATTTAATGCTAATGCACAGTTACCTCCTGGAACTTCTGCTCCAGATTGGACAGCTTCAGATATTAATGGAGTAGAATATGATATGTCTGATATTTTAGATTCTGGTAAGCATGTTGTTTTAGAGTTTTCAGCAACTTGGTGTGGACCATGCTGGAACTTTCATAACACTGGAACTATGGAAACTTTATATGATACATATGGTCCAAATGGTACAGATCAAATAAGAGTATTTTATATAGAAGCAGATGAAAATACAACTACACCATGCCTTTATGGTCCCGTGGGCTGTAATGGAAGTACTCAAGGAGATTGGGTGACTGGACATGACTTTCCTTTCATTGACCTTATGCCAGGAAATGCTATTAATATGGATGATGATTATGCGGTAGGCTATTTCCCAACAATTTATGCGGTTTCTGCAAATGGTAATAATGGTGTATATGAAGTAGGACAAGAAACTAATATTTCTAATTGGGCAAGTTGGTTTTTTGAATCGTTTGAGATGCAGATTAGTTCTGTTTCAAATGATGCAACATGTCCAGGTGAAGGTTCAATTCAAATGTCAGCAACAGAAGGTGCAGGAGATATAACATACGCTTGGAGTAATGGACAATGGGGAGATTACATTGATGGATTATCCGCTGGTTCTTATACCGTTACTGCAACCGATGAAAATGGTTATTCTTTAGAAGAAACGATAGTTCTTAGTGGGCCAACTGAACCATTAGCTGCAGAATATGTAGGTTCTAATAATGTAAGTTGCTTCAATGGAAGTGATGGGTCACTTTTTGTAGATGGCACAGGAGGAAACGGTGGATACCAATTCTCATGGAGTAATGGCGCTACAGGTTCTTCAATAGGTAACCTTGCTGAAGGAACATATACTGTTCTTGTGACAGATTCTGAAGGTTGTACTCAAACAGCATCTTACATGATCACGCAACCAGAGCTTTTAGTAGTGACAAATCTACCTGAAGATGCTGATTGTGGTTCAGAAGATGGTTCTGTAGTTTCTTTTGCGGCAGGAGGAACGACCCCTTGGTCATTTGACTTTGGAGACGGACCTAATTATACTGGGACATTTGAGAACGTAGCTCCAGGTGATTATATAATGACAGTTACTGATGACAATGGATGTGCTGATCAGAAAGCATTTACAATTAGTGCTACGGAAGGTCCTGATGCTGTTGCTGAAGCTCCCGAAATGATAGATTGTAATACGACTGAAGTCACCCTATTAGGTGAAGGATCTTCTGAAGGAGATGATATTGAATATGAATGGACTTCTGCAGATGGAACAATAGAGTCAGGTGGAGATGAGATAAATGCAATAGTAGGAGCAGCTGGAACATATACACTAGCAGTAACAAATACAACAACAGGATGTGTTACTGAGATTTCAGTGGATGTAGAAGCCGATACTGATGCACCTAACACTGATATAGCTGCAGCTGAAGTTTTAGATTGTATAGCTACAACTACAACTTTAGATGGTTCAGGATCATCAGAGGGAGATGAAATAACTTACGCATGGAGTACTGATGATGGAAATATAACAAGTGGTGCAACTACAACGATGGCTAATATTGATGCTGCAGGAACATATACATTACTTACAACTAATACGATGAACGGTTGTACATCATCTGAATCAATCGAAGTAACTATTGATGATACATTACCAGCAATAGCTGTAACTGATGTAGAATTAGATTGTTCTGTAACTGAAGCCGAACTTTGTGCTGATGTAGATGCAACTTCTACTGTAACTTGGACAACTCCTGATGGAGATATTGAAGCAACATGTATCACAGTTTCAATGGCTGGAGATTATATAGCAAAAGCGGTAGGAACAAATGGATGTGAGGCATCAGCAATTTCTACAGTTACATTATCAGCTGATCTACCTCAAGTATCGATAGATCAACCAGATGCAATTACCTGTACGGTAACTACAACAACAATAGAAGCGGCATTAGAAGGCGAACCTAGTGATTTTAGTATTTCATGGATGTCTCCTGCGGGTGATATTATAAACAGTTCAGACTTATCTGTAGATGTAGATGCTGCAGGTATGTATACATTAACTGTACAAAATATAGCGAATGGATGTACGACTGTATCTTCTGTAACTGTTGATGAAATAATCATCATTCCAGAATCTGCATTCACAAGTACACTAACAGATGGTATATTAAATGTAGAAAGTAACTCTACTGGTGATCCAAGTACTTACTCATGGAGTTTCGGCGCAACTGGATCTAATGAAAATATAACTTTTGACGAGACTGGAACATATGAAGTTTGCCTTACCGTAGTAAATGATTGTGGTGAAGATACACATTGTGAAGATGTATATTTTGTTTCAGAATTGAAGTTCGAAGGGGAACAAACAGATGAAGTGTGTAACGATGCTGGAGAAGGATCAATTACAGTAACACCGTCTGGAGGAGAACCTGATTATACTATCTCATGGGTAGGACCAAATGGATTTACGTCTACTGATCTAAATATTTCAGGATTAGTGGCTGGAGAGTATAGTATGGTATTGAATGATAACTATGGTTATGAGAAATCAGCATCATACACAATTGTAGAACCAACAGCGATCGAGCAAACATTAATTGAAATCACTGACGAAACGAATAATGATGCTAATGGTAGCATTACTATTGAAGTCGCTGGTGGTATAGGTGCATTGACTTATGAATGGAGTACTGGTGATAACACACCAATTATCTCAGGATTAACTGCTGGCGAATATTTCGTAAATGTAACTGATGAAAATGGGTGTACTAAAGAATTCGGACCTTTCGTAGTAGAAACAACTACAAGTATCGGGGAGCTTGATTTTGTTACTTCATTATCTATATATCCAATACCTGCTAATAATTACTTGAATGTAATGGTAAGCATGAATAATGCTCAATCAACTCAAATTAGAGTAATTGACGCATTTGGTAAAGTGATAACTACTCAGAATCATACGACAAAAGATATCAATACTAGAATTAATGTAAGTGAGTTGTCTACAGGCATTTACTATATTGAATTTGGTAATGACACAGGCAGATCAATTGAGAAATTTGTTGTGATCAAATAGATGATATAAACAATATTGAAATTATATTTCAGAAGACCGTCTATTAATTTAGGCGGTCTTTTTTTATGATAAAAGTAACTAGACGCTCGATAAATAATTAACTGTGATTTTGGTAGGTACAGTTTTAAAAGCCGAAACGTTAGTCTAATGAGGTTGTATTAGATCAATCTATCCAATAATCAATTATTAAGGCTAACTCCTGTCTCTTATACACATCTGACGCTGCCGACGAAGAGG
>CAJXUU010000348.1 GCA_913061325.1 uncultured Saprospirales bacterium
CTATTATTGATGAAACAATTTTTAATCGTTTTTTTACTTTTTTCTATTAATTCACTTTTTGGACAATCAGAAAAAGCTGTTGTATTTGGAAATATTACTGACCTTGAAACTGGCTTAGCTGTAGAATTTGCTACTGTATATATTCAGAATACTAATAATGCTACTGAGTCCACAATCGATGGTTCTTATCGAATAGAAATTGATGCTGATAAGAAACAAAGATTAGTTGTTTCTAGGTTAGGTTACAACACAGCCAGCATCTTGATTACTGAAATGGCACCAGGTTCAAAAAGATATGTAAACATCAAACTTGCAGCCCAAGAATCAGATATAGAAATCATAGTTACTGAATCAAGAATCGAAGATGTCGGAATGGTCAGAGAGGAAGTGTCAGAATTTAAATCACTCCCTACTGCATCAGGAAACCTAGAATCCGTATTACCTAGTATAGCACTAGGAGTATCTGCAGGAAGTGGTGGAGAACTTAGTTCTCAATATAATGTAAGAGGCGGTAATTACGATGAGAATCTTGTGTATGTAAACGACTTTGAAATTTTCAGACCTCAGCTCATCCGAAGCGGACAACAAGAAGGATTGAGTTTCCCGAATATTGACCTAGTTAGAGATTTATCATTTTCATCCGGTGGCTTTCAAGCTAAATATGGAGACAAATTGTCTTCTGTTTTAGATATTAAATACAAGCGGCCAGAAGCTACGAAAGCAAGTATTTCAGCTAGTCTACTAGGCGCTTCCGCTCATATAGAAGGAAGCAAAAGACTAGGCGCTAATGCATACAACAAGTTTCGTTATCTAGTTGGTGCTCGTTATAAAACTTCAAAATATATCCTCGGCTCTCTCGATACAAAAGGAGAGTATTTACCACAATTCACTGATATCCAAGCATATTTGACTTATGATATTTCCAGAAGTTTGCAAGTTGGACTTCTTGGAAACTTCAATAAAAGTATTTATGAGTTTACACCAACAACAAGGAGCACAACTCTGGGTTTAATCACACAAGCATTGAGGTTTACGTCCGTTTTCGAAGGTGGAGAGAAAGATAGATTTACAAATGGGACGAGTGGAGTCGCATTTACATATGTACCAGAAAGAGATAAAAACCCACTTTACTTAAAGCTACTCGCATCTAACTATCAAAGTAACGAAGAAGAGAATTTTGACATCCTTGGATTCTATAGATTGGCAGAGATAGAGACTGATTTAGGCAGCGATGATTTTGGTACTGAGGTGGCAGTATTAGGGGTCGGCACACAACATACATATACCCGTAACTACCTATTCAACAGAATCTATAATATTGCTCACAAAGGTGGATTTGAACTGCAAACAGAAAGTGATGCCGTAACATCTCATTTCTTCCAATGGGGATTAAAATACCAGAACGAATATTTCAACGACCGCCTCAATGAATGGGAACGAATCGATTCTGCAGGATTTTCATTACCTATAAATCCTGAAGAATTACAACTTGCTTCATTCTTAAAGACTGAAAATGAGATCAGATCTAATCGTTTTTCAGGATATGTGCAAGATAGTTACAACCACTTGGATGAGGGAGTTAGAGAAATTAAATTTACCGCAGGAGTAAGGGGGAATTATCGTGATTTAAGTAAGGAATTTGTTTTAAGTCCTAGAGTTCAGATGCTATACAAACCATTGAGCTGGGATAAGGATATATCATTCAAATTGAGTGGTGGAATTTATTATCAACCTCCAATATATAGAGAGATGAGAAGACCAGATGGCAGTGTCAATCTTGGACTTAAATCTCAGAAATCAACGCACTTAGTTGGTGGATTGAGCTATGATTTCTATTGGAAGAGTATGAGCGCTAAGCCGTTTCGATTAATCGCCGAGGTATATTACAAAACCATGAGTAACCTCGTCTCATATGAGGTTGATAATGTAAGAATAAGATATAGCGGAGAAAATGACTCCGACGGATACGCTACTGGATTAGACATCAGGTTGAATGGAGAGTTTGTGCCCGGAGCTGAATCGTGGATTAATCTTTCATTCTTATCTACAAAAGAAAATATTCTTGGGATAGACCATTTACAATACAACCCTGAAGATCCAGATAGTCCGTTGGTACAATCTTCAGTACCAAGACCGACCGACCGATTGATGCAATTATCCATGTTTTTCCAAGATTACTTACCTAACAACGAGAACTTCAAAATGCACCTTAACCTAAGTGTAGGAGCTGGCCTACCATTTGGCGTCAAAGATAATAATGAGATCTACAGAAACACTTTCCGATACAAGCCATACCACAGAGTAGATATTGGTTTCGGGTATCAATTATGGAAAGAGGATTGGAAAAACAAGCGACCACATCATCCATTCAAATTCAGTAAAAATGCTTGGTTGAGTGTGGAAGTATTTAATATGCTTGAGGTCGCCAATGTAGCAAATAACACATGGATCAAGACAGTGACAGATGAGCAATTTGCAATTCCAAATTTCTTGACTTCAAGGAGGATTAATTTGAGGTTGAGGGTGGAGATATGACATTGACATTTGAATAACCAAGGGCACAATTCATCATAATATAGATGAATTAGTACCCTATTTGTGGTTTTCAAGTATGTATTCTAACGCTCCTGAAATCGTTCTCCGACAAATACTTTAATTGGACTTCCCCTCTCTATCTCTATCTGATTATTCCATCGATCCAGATTCTGCTTTCGTTGATTCAGACTTCCTATTTCAGTAATTTTAGAATTTAATTTGTCCCAAGCCTTCTTCTTATTCTGATGTTGAGATTTTCCATCTGAAGATGTAACTATTAAACCAGATTCTTTATGAATTAATCGTACAGCTGTCTCTACTTTATTACGATGTTGACCTCCAGGTCCAGATGCTCTGTAGTATTGACATACTGTATCTAGCGACTGAAACCCATTTTTATCATCTACGATAATTTGATCACATTTGATATACCAGTTCTTGCGCTTAGTGTTCTTCCTAACTGGACTTTGACATATCCATTGTATTGTGCCTAACCAAGGGGTTATTAACGTGTCGCTGTCAGTCTTTACCTCAAACATGATCGTTTCTATAGATTTTGAAATTGCTCCTTTTTTTAGAGAAGCAATTTCATATCCTATCTTCTGTGCATCCAAATATTTCTTGAATTTCTCTGTTATTCCTTTTACAGCGAGAGAGCATTCTATTGGCCCTCTCCCCGCTGTAAATATTATATTTATTCTATTTTTCATATTATTTTGCTTTATCCATTCTTACGATTCTAGGGATAAATTTCCCTATCGTGGTTACCAATTCATTTTGAAATGACATCACCTGAGACAAGTTCTTATATGCAAAAGGTGATTCATCCAACGCTCCACCAATTAGGTGTACATTTTGCTGTTTTAATTTTTTTCTCATTTCACTGTTTGTTGTTTTTGATATGGTTTCTTTTCTGCTACATTTTCGTCCTGCACCATGAGAAGCTGAGTTAATAGCCGCTTCATTTCCTAAGCCTTTCACAATAAATCCAGGATCAGTCATCGAACCAGGGATGATACCTAACACGTTCTTTCCGGCAGGTGTTGATCCTTTCCTATGAACTATCATCTCATTACCATCCACCATTTCCTTCCAAGCGAAGTTGTGATGATTTTCGATTTTAGTTAACGGGACAAGTCCCATCTCTTTAGCTACATTATGATGAATTTGATCATGGCATGCGCTAGCAAAATCACCAGCTAAGTTCATCGCTTCCCAATATTCTCTACCATCATCATTGTCCATATCCAACCAAGCCAAATGTTTCATATTATAAGGCAATCTAGACTTCTCCTTTGCCAGATCAGAATAGTGTCTTGCTATACTCGCACCGAATCCTCTTGATCCAGAATGGTTTAATAGCCCTATGTATTTTCCAGCGGGGATATCAATTAGTTCATCTCCCTCCATTTCCACGATTCCCCATTCCACAAAGTGGTTTCCAGAACCTGATGATCCTATTTGCCTTGCAGCTTTAGACTTCAATCCCTTAAGCAATGCTGTAGTATGAAATACATCTCGATCAAGAAACTCATGTTCTTGTCTAAACCCAACTATCTTACTGATTCCAAAAGCAGTATTGTTTATGATCGACTGCTTGAATTTGTGTTCATGCATCTTAAAGAATCGCTCAGTTACATCATAGATCGTCAAGCTCATTCGGCAGCCGATATCCATACCGATAGCAAAAGGGATCACAGCGTTATTCACAGCGAGTACTCCACCAATTGGAAGGCCATAACCAAGATGACTATCTGGCATAAGTGCAGCCTTCTCTACGACAGGTAGTTTCATTGCTGTTTTCATTTGTTGATACGCATTTGCCTTTATCAATGGTCTACCAAAAACGTTTAGCTCTACATCTCTTTTTACTAAAGGTATGATGTCTGTATTTTCTTCAACAGGTTCATAGAATTCATAAGCTATCTTGCTCAATACAGGATCATTAACATAGCCTTCTGGGTTTTCTATTATTTTTAATATTAATTCTATTCGTTCTTCATTTGTATTGTGTTTATAATGTTTGTTTATGATCACTAATGTGATCGATATCGTTTTATCAGAACTGATATTCAATTTTCTGAGGTCTTTACTTTTTAATTTGTGAGCCATGCGGCGTTGTTTTGTTGCATTTCGATATTCGTCTTTCTTAATGAGCAAAAACAATCAACTTAATTGTGATTTTGCTGAATCGTTAGAATCGCTAATTTGCTTTATGGTGTTGACATAAAATTCGCAGTCATTCCGAAGAAAAATGCATAGGTATGTTAGGCCTTTCTAGTGTATCTAGAAAAGCTATTTTTGAATAGACCGATTGGTCTTATTTAATGAGAATTGTGAAAATGGAAGTAGAGGTCAGACTTGTCTATTGTCTGCCGTTTCTTATGAATAGTATAGATTAAAAAGTAAAATGCCCGATCGGAAGACCAGGCAGAAATACAGCTATGTAGTAGGTCTTACCCTCTATACCAGGTCACAATTTGTCGATATGTATTTCTGTCCATCATAATAATTCCGTTTTAAGAGTTAGGAATATTGTAGTGCAAAGTTATGTTTATTTATTTTTAGAATGCAAGTTATTGAAAAGAAAAATTGCAATTTTTTTTATTCGTAAGAAGGTTTTTTGTTGTACTGAATTTATTGCGCTATAATGATGTAAGCCAAACTCATTACATACACTTTCAGAAGACACTACATTACTCTATACACGTTCTCATAAATAAGGATACCCAAGGAATCATTAGCCTCTTGAAAATATTCCGTGCTGCCTCCAAACCATATTATCTCTTCCATGCTCTTATCGTTCGGACTAAAAATAAAAATTTTAGTCTTGATATCCGAAGATGCAGGGCAATATTTTTTTGTGCTAGAAAACACCAGTCTATGTCTTATTTCATTTTCCTTCGCATCATATTTCAACATTGAAAAATAATCATTATAACCAGGTAATATGAAGTCAGAAGTAATCTCGTCAAAGTAATAATATTGACTTTTTTGATATGTTCTCAACCAAAAAACACCTATAGAATCACAACTAATAAATTTAAATTTAACTGTTCCATCGCCCTCAAGATGTTCAACTATCCTGTCAAAACCATTATTCATTGAATCTAACAATCCACTTTGGAGACTACTCTCCACAATTGAATAATTTTCTTTCATTGCGTATATCCCAGTCATTATTTTTTCTGACCTATCACATACCTGTCTCTTATACACATCTCCGAGCCCACGAGACAGGCAGAAATCTC
>CAJXUU010000349.1 GCA_913061325.1 uncultured Saprospirales bacterium
AAAATACAAATCTCATCCAAAATAATTCATTTTGAAGAAATTGATACTTTTCGTATTGGACTCATTCTTGATAAATAGTATATTATCAAAATTGTTTTTATAAATCGACCCCTAAAATTAGAGAAAAAATAAGTATCAACCTACTTATTTTGATTAGTCTACAAGACAAATCGATATATTACTTTCTTTCTACTCGCATTGTTGTCAATTTTGAGATGCAAATGAGTTCGGTTGATTCATTAAATATCTCTGTATTCCAAACTTGGATTCGTCTTCCTATTCTTATTGGTTTTGTTATACTATAGACATACCCTGACTTGACCGATTTAAGATGATTGGCATTTATTTCTATACCAACGATGGATTCTTTGGTAATATCTTCTAATATCAAAACAGCCGCTATACTTCCGATTGATTCGCTGAGTGCTACAGATGCTCCTCCATGAAGCAAGCCCATAGGTTGTTTTGTTCGATGATCTACTGGCATTTTTGCTTTTATATAGTCATCTCCTACTTCTATAATTTCTATTCCCAGATGAGATCCGAGTGTGTTTTTATGAATATTATTTAATGCTTTTAGTTTAGGTTCATTTTTCCAGATCATAGAATGTACTTTTGCAGACGAAATTATCAATTAAATAATAGAAATATGGCAAATTCCAATAAATACTTGGATCAAACAAAACAGTGGATAGAAAGATTAGTAGTCGGTCTTAATTTATGCCCTTTTGCCAAACATTCGTTTAACAATGGATTGATCCATTATGAATTATCGGACTCTGATGATTTCAGACCGATGATGGAAGAATTGGTAAATCTTATCGAAAAGCTCAATAGTGTAGAGGAGGATGAGATTTCAAATGCATTCATGGTATATTCATCAGATGTATCATTTGAGTATATGTTGGATTTAGAATATTCATTTTTAGGCTTATTAGAAGAAGCGGGATTAGATACTAAATATCAGACAGTTGTTTTTCATCCCCAATTTAGATATGAAGGAGAGGAAGTTAATGCACATGGGAATTTTACAAATCGGGCTCCATATCCTATGATTCATATATTAAGGGCTGAGGAAGTTTCAAATGCGATAGCTACAACTATAAATGTTGATCTTATTCCAGAAAATAATACAGCTAAATTAGACAGACTAGCGTTAATAAAAATATCAGAAGTTTTCGAAGAAGGCTTCGAAGATCGAGTTGCTAAAGCGTTAAGGTAATTAATTAAAAGAATGAAAGCTGTTGTCCAATTTCTATTGATGTGTATGTGTGTTTTTTACACCCAAGAAGCTGCAGCTCAGGTGAACGAAAGTCATTTTTCACAAAGAGAATATACGAAACGACCTAAAATAGGA
This sequence comes from uncultured Saprospirales bacterium, assembly GCA_913061325.1. GTDB lineage: Bacteria > Bacteroidota > Bacteroidia > Chitinophagales > Saprospiraceae > CAJXUU01. The sequence continues at coordinate 1,358 of CAJXUU010000349.1, forward strand.
ATAGCGCTCAGTGGAGGGGCGGCACATGGTCTTGCTCATATAGGTGTTATCCAATACCTTGATGAAATCGGGGTGAATATCGACTATATAACCGGCACTAGTATGGGAGCAATCATTGGTGCAATGCATGCTATGGGTTATGATGGGAAACAAATGGAAGAAATCGCTGCCAATATCAATTGGGACGCAGTCATCAATAATAATATCGGTTATGAAGGAGTATCTCCGATTGAGAAATTTCACCATGATAAATATCCTCTCAATTTCGCAATCAGCGATCGAAGAATTCTACTGCCACAAGGTATTCTAAATACCAATCGATTGGAAATAGTATTGGCACGATTGTTTTCTCCAACGGTTGGGATAGATCAGTTTGCTGATCTTCCAAGACCATTCAGATGTTATGGCGTAGACATAGAAAAGGGAACAGTGGTGTCGATGGAGAATGGAAAATTAACCGATGCATTAAGAGCATCTATGGCGATTCCTTCTGTTTTTTCGCCCTTCAAATATCAAGATCAATGGATAGTAGATGGGGGTCTTATGCGAAATTTCCCAGTGATGGAAAACTTTGATATGGGATCTGACATTGTACTTGGCTCTTATGTTGGAAAAGAGAAGTCAGATATTTCAGAATTAAATGATTTGATTGATATTTTATCTGAATCAGCATTTATGATGAGCCTAAAAGATTCTAAGAAGCAAAAAGACAATGTGGATATATTATTTTGTCCTGATGTGAAGAACGATGGTGTATTTGATTTTAATGCTTATGAAAAATTGATAAAAGAAGGATATAGATCTGCAAAAAACCACCATCAAGAATTGATGGAACTTTTAGGAATATTAAATGAGTTTGCTGAGGGCGACAAAGTAATACCACTTGAAATACCTGATTACCTTTATATTGACAGCATAAAAACGAGTAACCTACCTATTGCAGATCAAAAACTAGCAATTGATAAATTTGGACTGGATTCTCGTTCACATATGACATACAAAATGATAGAAGGAGGTATTGCAAGGATAGTATCTACGCTAAATTTCGAATCTGTAAAATACGAAATTCTTAAAGACGCTGAAAAAAATATTCTCTTGATTGATGCTAAGCCTAGACAGTACAGAAAAATGGGCATTAATATCAATCATTTTTCAAATACAAACTCATCGTTAATATTGTCTGGCCAAGCTAGGAACCTTTTTTTTAGACTATCGAACCTGAGAGTGACACTTAGGCTTTCAGATAATCCAGGAATAGCAGGAGAGTATTATTTAAGAGGAGGTCTGGATAGTAAAAATTGGGTATTTGGAATAAGAGCTAGCGTTGAAAAATCTAGGTTGAGATTTTATTCAAAAAACCTTCAGAAAAAAGTTGGACTTCAATGGGAAGCACACATTAAGCCATACTTCACATATGAATTTAGCAACCATATGAGTGTTACTGGATCCGTAGATTTTAAAAGATTAGATTTTCAAAATCAGATAAGATCAGTGTTGGATATAAAGCAAATCATAAATGCAAGTACGCGATTTGGACTCGAGTTTAGTTATGATAATCGGGATGAGAGGGTATTGCCTAAAAAAGGATCTTCGTATTTCATAAGTGCTGGTTATGGATTAGCGGCACCAGATAATATAAGATATACAAGAACAGAAGCGGCGGATGTAGTAACTTTACCAATGTCAGATGATTATTTCGATGCAGAACTATATGCTTCAAAAACAGTAGCATTGAAGTCTAACTTATGGTGGACGCTAGCCGTTGATATGTACTATAAATCTAAGCCATCATTACTAGATGGATATAAAATTGGAGGAACATCCGTTAAAACAGATTTAAGTATACCTTTTATCGGGTATATAAGTACAGAATTGATGAGTAATAAACATGCCTATGCTAGGACGGACATAAGGCTTGCAATTTTTGAGCAAGTATCAGTAGCAATGGTATTTAATGGGATATATACTTCAAATAATTCTTTAGAATACTCAGACCCTGATCATGAAACTTCCTATTTTGCCTATGGTGCTGGACTTGAATTGGGAATTAAATCACCATTAGGACCTATTCTATTTGATATAGGATATAGCAGTGAAGCAGAAAAAGTGAAAGGAGAGATTAGTGTTGGGTGGAGGCATTTTTTTTAAGTAATAATTACTCCACCAAACTCATTTTAGTTTTAACCACTGCAGAAGCTTCGAGCGTTCTATGAATAGGGCATCTATTCGCTATTTCTTTTAATCTATCAATTTGCACTTGGTCCAGATTTCCTTTTATCTCTATCTCTCTGTCGAATGTATGTAATCTTCTATCCTTTTCATCACAGTGCTCACAATCATCTTTATAACTACGGTCAAAAGAGAGATGCACATTTACTTCTTGGAGGTCCCATTTTTTACGACGAGCATACATTTGTAATGTCATAGCAGTACACGCTCCAAGTGAAGCATTAAGCAATTCGTATGGCGATGGTCCAAAATCAGCACCTCCAAGTTCTTCGGATTCATCAGCTATAAATCCATGTCGACCCGCCATAATATCCGTCGTAAATCCACTACTTCCTATTCTTGCTACTACTTGTTTGTGCGTTTGTAATTTTGGTTTCGCAGGCAAGTCGACATAACGTTTAGCCCAAGTTGCTATCATGTTGCCAACATAATATGCATCATTTTTATTTGTGAGCATATGATCGGCATCATTTAGTGTGACAAAGCTTTTAGGATGCATGGCAGCATGATATATTTTAGCTGCATTTTCAATTTCTACCACTCGATCTTGTGGAGAATGGAGTACCAGAATAGCTTTGTTTAGGTTCTTGACAATTTTATACATGTCCTTTGCTCTTAAATCATCGAGGAATTGCTTTTTTATGGTAAATACTTGACCTCCAATATTCACTTTTGCTAGACCCGTCCTTTCTATATCTTCTATTTTACTTTCTAGGAGATGTGTCACGTGATCTGGCTCAGAAGGAGCGCCTACTGTGGCTACTGCTTGTATATTATCCAACTTAGAAGCTGCAAATACAGATGCAGCTCCACCTAGACTGTGTCCTATCATTATTTTGGGAGCCTCATAATTATCTTCCAGATACTTACTTGCAGCTAGCAGATCGTCTACATTACTAGAGAAATTAGTGTCACTAAAGTCACCTTCACTGTCTCCTAATCCTGTAAAGTCAAATCGAAGTACTGCAATACCATTCAGCGTGAGAGCCCGACTGATATGACGGGTAGCGGATAAGGTTTTACTACCTGTAAATACATGTGCAAATACCGCATACGCATCAGGGGTCTGGGTCAGAGGCATTTCTAATCTAGCGGATAGCTTGTAACCATTAGCGTTTATGAATTCTACTTTCTTTGAAGGCATGGTGATATGTTTAGTATTGCACAAAATAGGAAAGTGAATGGGATTAGTGTGGTCAAATGTGATTGAAAAATTATTGTTTGAGCACAATAGATTAACTTTGTTACGTGTTTATTAGCGCAGAAGCAATGATCTAATTCTTTATAATTTGAATATATCCCACCAAGTGTTATTTTTGCACACTTATTTATTAATAGTCAAGATTTCTAGGCTACAGTGTTACCAATAAATCATTCAGAAAATGAAAAATATCTTATTTTTATTCGTTGCTACTTTTCTATTATTCTCTTGTAAGCCAGATGGAACAAATACTCCTAATGCTGGACTATCCGAAGAATATAAAACGGCATTAGATAAGCTGAGTACCGAACCAGGCAAAGCATCTGCGATTAACTATCTCCAGGAGGTAAGAAATGCAATAGCAAAATCAGATGATGAAGTAAAGATAAAGGACTACTTGATGAAAGGACTTGCAGTTGCTGAAGAATATAAAATGGGTGCGACTGCAATTGGTTTTTTAATGCCATTGCTTAAGAATTATCCAACTTCTCCACAAAAGGAAGAGTACATAGCTAAGCTAGCTTCTGCTTTATCAGATGTTGGTAAGAAGATTCCCGGGGATGTTTTAATTGATTCTTATTTAAATCAATACCCAAATGGGCAATACAAAGCATTGTTGACAGGGAAACAAAACGATAAATTTGAAAATGTTGATACTTTCATAGTTAACTTAGCGAAACAGATATTTGTTGATCCTGATAAATACGGAATCAATAGATTGAGTGCTCAGAAGTATGTGGATGCATGTGAAGCTTATGCCCTTGGAAATGGTGATAGTGGAATGGCACCAGAATATCTTTATAGAGCGGCGGAAATGGCTCGTACTCTAAAGACATATCCTAAAGCGCTTAGTATTTATGATTGGATACAAGATAAATATCCTACCTATAAAAAATCCGCAACTACTATGTCTGTCTCTTATACACATCTCCGAGCCCACGAGACAGGCAGAAATCTCG
>CAJXUU010000350.1 GCA_913061325.1 uncultured Saprospirales bacterium
CTACACTATCCTCTTCGTCGGCAGCGTCAGATGTGTATAAGAGACAGCTATATATGTAACTAAAAAAAATCCAATACCGCAAATATTAGGTTACAAACGGTATACAATATGCTTACAAAAGGAGTATTAATTGTTTATAAACGACTATTAATCAATTGATTTTGACCCGTCATTTAAAGTAAAGTTACTACCCCGCTAAGTCTTCTACTAATACTGAAATCTGAGCTAATCTATTTTTATCTAAAGAATAGTAGATAAACTTACCTTGTCTTTCAGTAGCTACAACGCCTGCTCTTCTTAAAATAGCTAAGTGCTGAGAAGCTACAGACTGCTCCAATCTCAATTTTATATAGATGTCTGTCACAGTCATAGTCTCACCATCTTCCAACAAGTCAATTATTCTTTGACGAAGTTTATGATTTACTGCTCTTAACACCAAGACCGCTTTTCTAAGATCAGCATAATCCAATTGGACATCATTGCCACTTTTCTTTAGCGTTACGGTTTCATTCTTCTTATTCCTCATTACGAAATTGTTTGATAGTTCACGGAAAATTCTATACTATATCCTTTGCGAATTGTATGCCAAGTTTTTGTAATTCGTAAAATGTTGAGTGGAAATAGAAAGTATTTTACATTTCGAAAATGAACCATATATAAACTAATCACTCTCTACTCATTAGTAAACCAACAAGCAGATAGCAATTCAAATTGCTATTAATTATATATATAGAACGATGATAATGAGAAAGAAATTCCGATTATCGGAGAATATTTTTCTTTTGGACAGTTATGTTTGCTCCCTTGTAATAATTGGGTTCGTAGTAGGCAATGTCTTCAAATATTTTTTTATCGAATTTTTCCTTAGACATTGAAACCATGTGCCTCGCCGAGCACTCAATATCATAATATTGAGCATTAGATATGGTTAATATATCTTTTGACTTGAGTACCCCATCACCACAAAAATGAATTTTATCATAAGTAGACAACTCACTGAATGTGTTTTCATCTAATATAATAGGTTCTAACTGATGTATGTTCTCAAAGCCAAAATTATAGATTGCATGGTACACTTCTTTGCGCCTTGCATCTATCAAGGGGATCACAATATCATTCTTACCACATAAGTGCATCACACTTCCTGCAAGAGCATCCAGTGTGCCAATTGATATAAGAGGTATATCTACTGCAAAGCAGATTCCCTTGGCAGTCGCAGCTCCTATTCTTAATGCAGTGTATGATCCAGGGCCACGACTAATAGAAACTGCATCCAAGTCTTTAGCAGATATTCCAATTTCCTTTAGACATTCATCCACAAACACAGCAATCACCTCACTATGACTGTACGATCTTGGTGTCTCTCTGAGAGATAAGACTTCCGATCCTTTCGCAATACAAACTGAACAAATATCAGTACTCGTTTCTATATTTAATATCATAGCCATATGGGACGCAATATATGACTATCGTTTGGTATGTTAGAGCAGGTTTAGAAGATAAATATCTTAAAACAATTCTCTTTATTAAATTTAATTTATGATTAATCTAGACTAGTAAATATCCTTTCTGGATTTATAGTTATTACAATTAATGAAGCATTAAAGATAAGGCTAGAGCAAAGTTGACATTTACATTTACATAGTTAAATCAACCTATCATCTAATATTCACCCCTAAAAGAGCCAATGTTTTTTGATCAATTACTCCTGTTATTAGTAGGTTGTCGTTTTGAAATTCACGTATTGCTTCTTTTATGTCTCCTGTATATACTTCCCTCCTCTTATCATTTAGATACCCTTTCTTAATCAGGCTTTTATTGATTTCATGGATCAAGATGCTGTTAATTTTCTCAGGGCAGACAACTTCCACTATAGGATCTTTTTTACTGATGTAATCTAATTCTTTGAATTCTACTTCAATATCAAAAGTATAGTCTTTATATTTTAAATAATCCTTTTTTGATTGGTCTAGAATGTATAATTTTATTATCTCAATAGGTGTTCTTATAATACAAGTTATTTGAGTACCAGGTCCTTTTGATTTACGTTCAACAAGTTTTCCACCCTCCTGATTTCTTACCAAATATATAGTATCTATGTTATCCGCTGGAATTGGCAATGACTTTAACCCAAGACTATAATATTCCTCTTTACCTAGCGAATCTAAAAGATGATTACTGTATCTATCATATTTATTATTTTCGTATGGTATAAATAATCCGATATCATCTTTAAATACTCTGTAAGAATTTTCCCGAGTGAAAATAAGATTTATCATTAAAATTTCTTCCTCTATATTGTAATCATTCATCTGGAAAGAAAAATCATAGTCTGTATAAGAATAGCACACCTCATTTTCGCTGTAATAAAATCTATCAAAATATTCCTCGGGATTAACTCTATAAAACTGCCCAAATAAATTTGATGAAGTAATCACTAGAAATAAAATGCTAAGCAACTTCATTTAAGATGTATTTATATCTAAAAGAGAATTAAACTGATGAGTTTCTAAGTATGTTTTTCATCTTAAATAAATACCTACTACTACTTACCTAAAATCTTATTATATCTAGCTGGATCATTAAGCAACTTTATCGCCTCTTGGATCTCACTGTCTCCATTTAGTTTTTGTTTCGCTTTTCCTGATTGGTAATAATATCTAGCTATGATCTGCATTTCAATCTCTTTTGTAATTTCTTCTTGAAACTCATCAATATCGTCTGCTTGTGTAGCTATTATCTTTGTTTTCAAAAGATCAAAATCAGCAGATAATGCTGTATCTACCTCTTTTTCTAATTCTGCAAGCTTACCTTCCAAGTCAGAATCGAAATCAAATCCACTATTAAAGACATACAACTTAAAATCTGGATATTCAACAAATCTAAAAGCTCCTGGAGCTGCAACACTATCATATTTAGTTACGTACTCATTCACATATTTGAATATAACCCTTTCTGAAACAAGAGCTTTTGTGTATTCTGATTGTTCTTTTGCTGGTAACTTCACATCAGGGGTTACTCCTCCTCCGTCAAGCACTACCCTTCCGTTCGCAGTTTCAAACTTCGATCTCTCAGAATCCGGGATATCTACAGGTTCTCCATTTTCATACTTCACAGCCTGTATACATCTTCTACTTGGGATATAATATTTCGATGTAGTCAATTTCACTCTTGAGTTGTATCCTATTTCTTCCGTGTTTTGAACAAGCCCTTTTCCAAAAGTTCGTTGCCCCATTACCACTCCTCTATCATAATCTTGAAGCACACCAGATACAATCTCAGAAGCTGAAGCTGATCTCTTGTTCGTCAATACTACGATTGGAATCTCAAGATCCTCAGCAGGTGACATCGTGTTAAATGTTCTATCTCTTTCTTTGATCTTCCCTCTAGTCGTAACCACCTCTTTTTTTTGTGGTATAAAAAGGTTACTGATAGCAATTGCTTCTCTCAACAGTCCACCACCGTTATATCTAAGATCCAGGATTACTCCGTCCATATCACCTTCTTTTTTGAGCTCTTGAAGGGCTTTTTTGATATTACCGCTTGCATTTTGAGTGAAAGTCGTCAATGAAATATACCCAATATTATCCGCTACTCTCCCAGAATAAGGTACATTTGGTATGATCGTCTCCCCTCTTATCAGCTCGACATCAAATATCTCTTTTGTTCCAGATCTTTGAATTTTCAGATTGACAGTTGTTCCAGCTACCCCTTTTGCTATAGCATTCATTTCATCAGTCGTCTTCCCTTTTGTTTGGAATCCATTCACCTCAACAATCTGATCACCCGCTTTCATTCCAGCTTTTAGGGCAGGTCCATCTTCATATGTTTCGAGGATCGTGATATAGTCTCCTACCACATCGATGATAGCACCCATACCTTGATACTTGCCTTCATTTGATAAACGATAACTTTCTATCTGACTCTCTGATATGAAATTGGTATATGGATCCAATGACCCTACCATAGCATCTATACCAATCCTCATCAATTCACTCGGATCGATCTCATCCACATAATTCGTATTCAGCTTTTGGAATATATTGGCGAATATTTCGATGTTCTTTGTGATCTCAAATAGTTTATCATTTTTCACTACCGCAGCTGACATACCTACTATAAGTATTGCTAATAGGCCAAAGACTTTTATACTTTTCTTCATTTTATTCTATTTATATTTCGAATTGACAAACTAATATCAACTCCACATGCAATAATACACATAACGATGGTTTTGATTCCCATATGTTGTATAATTAGATAAGATTAACATTCGGATTGAATGTTAGTGACACTTATTGATTGACAAACCATTCTATATAATGGTCCACTCTTCCAATACAGAAATATGGCAAATTTAGTAATTTGTAGACTTTACCACTCCTTGTTGTACCTTCTTCTATTGATAGTTTATTGGCAAGTATTCTTATACCATAATTATGGTCCGTTCTATCTATAAATTCATGCAGTGATCTTAGCCTTCCTTTTGCTCCTGACTTAACTTCTATCGGTATGAGCATTGACTTATAGGCATATACGATATCTACTTCAGCATTGGAATTAGAATTTTCTCTCACCCAGAATCTAGGGGCATAGTTGATTACACTCTTGCTGGCTATTAATTCTTGTATAGCTACGTGATTAACAATATAGCCTTTATATATAGAATTAAAATCTCGGACTTTCAATAGTTCTTTTTGAATATCGGCAGCATAATTAAGCAATCCTGTATCTAGAAATTGAATCTTTGGCTTTCGCTTGAGTGCATCTACAATCGGTGGTTTGAGATCATTGGTTGGATATATAGTCCTGATCAATTTTGCTTGATTCAGTGTTGAGAAAGCTTCAGACACTTCCCTCGATCGATAACTAGAGTTCCCAAATCCTGCGAAGGTTACACGATCTCTTATTTTAGGTGCAGCAGCCATGATATGCCTGATTATTCTTCTTTCAGTTTGATTCTGAGCATACTTTTCTACATCATCCAGATAATTGTCCCATATACTAGAATAGACCGTGGCTAACCCTACTAATGAGTTGCCATTGTTAATATATGCTTTAACTACCTCTGGCATCCCACCTACTAAGATATATGTGTTAAACAAATCAAGTAACTTCTCAAATGCAAGATCAGGGACAGGAATTTGTCTAAAATAACCCAATACCACATCTTCACCCAATGCCATCAAGAACTCTTCAAAGTCCATAGGATGCAATGCGATCTGATTGATTCTCCCTACTGGAAACGACTCAACATTTGCAATCGCAAACTCCAACAATGAGCCCGCTGAAATCACATCCAATTCTGGTAACTCTTCATAAAAATATCTTAGAAGCTTTATAGCCTGTGGCGATTCCTGAATCTCATCAATAAATAATAATGTATTCCCAAGATCTCGCTTGATATTGTTATTAAGAAGGATTACATTGAGGATATCATCTACATCATCACCATAACTTTGAAAGTAGTCTAAATCTTTTGATTTTTCTAAATTAAGTGAGATGTAGTATTTGTATTCTTTCCCAAAATCATTGATTAAGGTTGATTTTCCGACTTGTCGGGCACCTCTGATCATCAATGGCTTCTTATTAAGACTTGATCTCCAATCATTTAACTCACTTAATAATTTCCTTTTGTAATTCATCATTTATTGTGTTTTCTAACTACAAATTTAACAAATTACAACTAATTGTAACAAAAAGGGGCAATTTTTATAATTAAT
>CAJXUU010000351.1 GCA_913061325.1 uncultured Saprospirales bacterium
TAATCCTATTATTTTATTTCTAAAGCTTCTTTTTCAATTGATCTACATAATATTGATGTTTATCAGGCTTGCTTGTTTTTAGTTTTTGAATATTCATTACTTTCCATTGAACAGATGGAAAGTCTTTAAAATCGTATATATCCCAGTCAGGCTCACCCTTTTTTATACTAATTAAGAAATCTTTATCTTTTTGTAAAAATTTGCTGTTTACCTCTTCAATAAGTTGCACTCTTGTTTCTTCAAAATCTGCATATGTGAATTCAATTTCTGTCATACCTCCGAATTGCGATTTCATAACATGTTCTTGGTCTAGTAAGTTGGGTCGAATAACTTCATTCATAGGCCTATCACTGCCTACTAAACTGTAAATAAAGCCTTTCATTATACACCTATCAATTAACTGTTTCATATCGAATAGGTCACGAAGGTGTTGTCTATCTAAGGCCGCACAAATCTTCCCTCCATATAACTGTTCAGCATCAACAACTTCTATAGCACAAAATGCATCAAAAGTATCTTGAGCTTTTTCACATAGCATCCTAGACTCACTATCCTCTATCAAGCCTCTTTTTGTAGTACTAACTTCTATTTTAATTTTAGCTTTATTCGTAGAAACCAACAGTTTTGAAATTTCTTTCTTGTGCTCAACCTTCACAGATTTAAGGGTTGCTTCTATAGATTGTTTAATTCTCTCTAAAGCGAGATTAATATTAGTTAGTGCTATTTCTCTGCCTTCTAAAGGTACATACGTAAGATCAATGTCCACAGACAAACGAGGCATATCATTATAAAATAGATTTATTGCCGTTCCTCCATGCAAGGCAAAACAATTCTCTTTGGCCACTTCGGGAATAACACTTATAAGAAGCGCTACTTGGTTGTTATAAGACGTGCTTACCATATTCTTTTAAAATCCTTGGTACTGTAATTTTGTATTTGTTGGAATAAATACCGTTGTGTGTCAAACTTCTTTTTCCTTTACCTAAATCTAATGCTTCAACATCTACATATTGAAACCATTGGTGATCAGCTTTTTCGGATAGATATAAAAACAATCTCTTAACTTTTATCGACGAACATAAACTCAAATATTTATTGATTTTGTCTGGTCTTAAATCATTTAAGCCTTCCAATAATTCAAAACACTCAACTAGGTCATGCTCTTTTGGCACCATTAATAAGCATTCAAAAAAAGCCCGGACAGTATCAGATATTAAAATAGTGTATTCACCCACACTATATTCTATTAGTCCTAGAGTAGGGGGTAGAAAAGAAGTTTGGTTAAAATCTAATTCAATCCCCCAATCATAATTCTTCATCCAAGATGGCATCTTCTCCTTCGATTGACCAAAAAGAAAGGTACGTTTAACTTTTAACTCTAAATAATGAGCTTTACCTAGAAGAGATAAAGCTGTCTTCCCTCCTGGGTGGACAGTCATGCACGATTGTTTCTGTAATGCATATAAAGCGCCTTTATAATTTGGCGTATCGCTAAATTTAATATACGCCCCGTGGCCTACAGACTTCACCCAGTTATTCTTTTTGTAGATCGCAAGAAGTTGATTTGAGATGCCCAAACTCTTAAAGAAACTAGAAGTTGCAACCGTATTATTCGGCCATACGCTCATCAAGTAGTTTATTTTAGATCTGTTTAGTGTATCCATTATATATTATTAGCACAAATAATAAACAAAGTAAAGAAAATAGTTTATTTCACACCATATTAATATACTTATTATATACTACTGTGCCTAATAACAAACTACTTAAAAGAAAGGAAACGATTCAGAGTCAAAATATAAAAACCTGATAAAGAGCAAATGATAAGCAGCTGCAAAAAATAAGTTTACAACTATTTATATATTTACAAAAAACATAATATTATGAATAAAGGTAAAAAGAAGAAACCTTGCCAAGGCTAAATCTTTGACAAAGAGATTAAAGAATTCACGAAAATCTCCACGCAACTTGCTTTTGAGTAGGATAAGACAAACATAATTATGGAAAAACAACAAATACACAATCTCATAAATGATAAACATGCTTCATTGATCCATTTTCTAAGCACTCATGATGATCAAAAATGGAACCAAGGCCCAGAAGGCAAATGGACAACTGGACAGCATATTGTTCATCTTACCCAAAGTACAGACCCCCTAAACAAGGCACTTAAAGTCCCAAAATTAATATTACAATACAAATTTGGTAAAGCAAATAGACCTTGCCGATCTTATGATGAAGTGGTTAAAAGATATTTGGAAAAACTTGCTGAATTAGATGGAAAAATAGTTTCCCCATATTCTAATAAAATGCCTGAAACACCTCCTATCGGCAAAGAAAAATTAATCGCAGAACTAACAAATCAAAAAAACATTCTACTCAAAAGACTAAATAAGATCTCAGAAAAACAATTAGATAAATATCTCATACCTCATCCAGCTATGGGCCGTATGATTATGCGAGAAATAATAATGTGGTCAGCGTATCATACTGAGCACCATCATAAATTACTTAGGGCTAACTATTAACCTGAGTTCGATTATTCTAACTCATACAAAAGCTTGAGATACAATTCATTAAAAAATTACTTCATCGTCAATTTAGCGCTACATGTACGATTTTCATAGCGAACCACCATATACTGCGTTAGATTGGCTAGGTGTAGCTCGCTACACTGCGACAATCTGCCTTGTCTATGGCGTTTTCTATAAATTGTATTTCGAGATAATAACCGAACTCAGGTTATTAAAAAGAAAACTTATCTAAGATATCAGTGCCAAGTAACTTATCTTCTTTATGTGTATACCAAGTTCGCTTCTTTGGCAGTCTTACATTATTAAAAACAGCTTCATCCTCTAATAAAATATATTCCCCATCATTTTTTGATTCATCATGATAGAATCTATAGCCTTGCATCGCATAAGATTCAGGATTAAAATAAAAATACCACACATCCTTACCTACTTCAGGCGAATATGATATTTTGATTTGGAGAAGTTCTTTCCCAAAAAAATCTACCTTCTTCACTTCAGAGTCTATAATAGTACCCGGATCCATGAGCTTCATTGGCATGAGCCACAAGTATTGATAGTAATTTTTCATCATTGCTATCCGCTCAGGGTTCAATCTATATTTTTCCATTATATCATTAGAATACTCTTTTTTTCCATCAACCAAGATCTCCACTTTCCCTTTATCCATGCGGCTGTTCATAGAAATTCCATCTCTAATATTTGCCATTTGGAAAGTCTCTTTTTTAATATTGAAACTTATTTTTGTATTTCTATCTTCACCTTTAGGTCTAGTTTCTACAAAACTCATAACTACCTCACTATCAGTAATCTGCATTTCAGGATCATGATATGAAATACTCCTTTCTATTACTTGTAATGGGGAAATATCTTGTGCGAAATTTATGCTTGGTAATATCAATAGAATTGTCATAAATGAATAAAAAAACACATCTTTCAACTTACAATTCATACGAAACTGATCTTTATATGCAAGCGTTTCAAAGTTAGATTCTTCTTTACTATATGGATATAAGGTGGATTTTTCAACAGTCATATTATTTTATTTTGGCAATCCAATGTAATATAATTTGAACGATAAGAGAAACTATTTTTGGTTCCTAAAGCACTTGACCCTATACTTATTTTATATTTTTCAAAAACACCACCTAACATGTGTTTTATTTTACTTATATTTACTGCACAAAACTTAAACATCATGAAATTTCACAAATACATACTTTTATTTGCAATCACAATCTCAGTAATATTTACCTCTTGTGATAAGCAGCCAGAGTTCAGCATTACAGATTCAGAAATAGAGTCACTAAGTGCTTATATTGAAGAAGCTAATTCATTCTCTTCTGTTTTTGAAACCTTCGAAGGACCAAAAGGATCTGAAATATTTGGCAATAATGAAGCCGCAGTTTGTGGCCATGATCCAGAAGATGTAATCGGTCCATGCTTGTGGGCAATTGATGATCTTTCTGTTGCTTTTGGATTTGATGGCCCTATCGATGTGCATCAATGGACAGTAGATGCAGGCAGCATCATGTATGATATCAAAAAACGAAATGATGATGAGTTTTCGGTATCGGAAATTGTTTTTGAAATTGCATGTGCAGCTGATAAACGGATTACTGTAAGAGACCAATCTGCTACAGATTGTTACAAAACAAATATTACAAGCTTAGTATCTGGCACACTAAAAGCTGGCACTACGTTCGGCACTAGAATAGCCAACCAATCAATTAATCTAGAAGGCGAAGAATATTATGTCGTAGGCAGTTCTGTTTATAAACTATGGAGATATATGTTAGCAAGAAGAGACTGTAAGTGATTGAATAATAAAATTACACCAACATCTCAAACAACATTGGATTATCATTAATGTGCTCAAAGTTGATGCCTTGCTTTTTCATTCGTTCTATTAATGATATGAAATCATTTCGATTCTGAACTTCTAATCCAACCAATGCAGGACCATTTGTCCTATTAGTCTTCTTTGTATATTCAAAGTGTGCAATATCATCATTTGGCCCTAAAACATTAAGGAAGTCTCTGAGTGCTCCCGCCCTCTGTGGAAATCTAATAATAAAATAGTGCTTCTTTCCTTCATAAAGCAAAGCTCGTTCGGTAATCTCTTGAGTCCGATTGACGTCATTATTCCCGCCGCAGACTATGATTCCTACATTCTTTCCTTTGATCTGATCCTGTAGCTGTTCTAGAGCTGCAATAGAAACCGCTCCTGCAGGCTCAACCACAATTGCTTCTTCATTGTATAGCTTAAGAATAGATGAACAAATCGCACCTTCTGCCACAGTGATATTATCATCTATCACTTCTTTTATAATTTGAAAAGTGAGATCACCTATTTCTTTCACAGCTATACCATCTGCAAAACTATCAATCTTATCAAGGCGAGTAAGCTTTCCATTCTTGAGAGAAGCATTTAATGCAGCAGCGCCTACCGCTTCTACAGCAATAATCTTGGTATCAGGACTCACTTGTTTAAAATAACTACCCACGCCAGAAAGCAACCCACCACCACCAACTGCAACTAGAAGGTAATCAAGTGGCTCTTCCAATTGTTCTAACATTTCTTTGGCAATCGTCCCTTGCCCAGCTATGACTTCTGGATCATTAAAAGGATGGATCAATGTCATTTTTTGGTCTTTTGCAGCATTCATGGCACTCTCGTATGCATCATCAAAGGTATCTCCAGTCAATATCACATCTACCCATTTACCACCAAACTGCTTCACTTTAGTTATTTTTTGGTTTGGTGTTGGATTAGGCATATAAATTGTTCCTTTAATTTTTAGTTTAGAACATGAAAACGCAACACCTTGTGCATGATTTCCCGCACTTGCACAGACGACTCCATTTTTTGTTTGTGCAGATGATAAACCACTAATTTTATTGTACGCTCCTCGAATCTTAAATGAACGAACTGACTGCATATCTTCTCTTTTTAAGAAAATTTTGCAATCGAATTGTTCTGAAAGGTTGTAATTTTGAATAAATGGCGTTTCTAACACTACATCTTTTATAGTTTTATGTGCTTTAGAAATTGCTTCAGTACTGATCATAAACATGAAAATTCTGGATCAAACAAATGATCTTATTTAATTAATAAACTCTGTCTCTTATACACATCTCCGAGCCCACGAGAC
>CAJXUU010000352.1 GCA_913061325.1 uncultured Saprospirales bacterium
ACGAGATTTCTGCCTGTCTCGTGGGCTCGGAGATGTGTATAAGAGACAGCTTAATTATACTACATCAGACAGAACATCATTTAGTCCTACTTACAAGGAGCCAAATCCTCAGCGAGTAATCAATAGTTTATCTGTCAGAAATAACAAGCAGTTCGACTGGGTTTGGTCGAATACCTTGAATTACACAAAAACTTTTGCCGACAAACATAATTTTAGTGCCTTAGTCGGGATTGAAAGCATAGAAAATCTATATGAAGTTACAACCGCTTCTATTGATGATCTACCTACCAATGAACTAAACATTAGAATATTAAATGCAGGTGACCAAGGCACACAAACGAATAGTGGTGATAAAATAGAGTACTCCTTATTCTCGTATTTCGGTAAATTAAATTATACCTACGATAATAAATATTTGTTTTCTGCTACCTTGAGACGTGATGGCACTTCTAAATTGTTAAATAATAGATGGGGTACTTTTCCTGCACTATCAGCGGGCTGGAAAATATCCGAAGAAAACTTCTTTAATAATGAAGGGGTTATATCCAACTTAAAAATACGTGCCGGCTGGGGCGTAACAGGTAATCAGGACATCCCTGCTTACCAAACACTATCTGGATATAGCAGTAATCCGTACTATTCCAATTACGCCATTGATGGAGCTCAAAATAGCACACAAACTGGTTTTACATTATCCAGAATTGCGAATCCCGATTTAAAATGGGAAACAACTACACAGACCAATATTGGTTTGGATTTTGGCTTTCTCAATGATGCCCTGACTTTTTCTGCGGACTACTTTTATAAAAACACAGAAGATTTATTATTGTTTAAAACCTTGGCACCAGATCAAGCAGGTTTTTCAAATAGCGGTCAATGGCAGAATGTGGGCGAGATGGAAAACAAAGGTTTTGAGTTTACCGCAGATTATCAAAGTGACCGTGCAAAGGACTTTAACTTTAATATAGGGGTTAATTTCTCTGTTATTGATAATGAATTATTGTCTTTAGGAGAAGGTATTAATTTCATAGAAACAGACCCTGGGGTTTTACATAGCGTAAATTTTGACCAGAGTACCTCAAGAACTGCAGTTGGGCAACCAATAGCTTCGTTCTATGGTCATGTAGTAGAAGGTATTTTTGCTTCCGATGCAGAAGCGGCCTCTAGTAATCAGTCGAGTGCAGTTGCTGGGGATTATAGATTTAAGGACATCAACAACGATAATGTTATTGATGATCGCGATCGTACTTTTATAGGTTCTCCACACGCAGATTTCACCTATGGCATTAACTTTACGGCCAATTACAAAGCATTGGATTTAACATTGTTCTTTCAAGGTTCGCAAGGAAATGATATTTATGATTTGTCGCGATACTATACTGATTTTTTCAACTTGGCCAACTACAATAAGAACGATCGTATTCTAAATGCGTGGACACCGCAAAATACAAATACCGATTTGGCTAGAGTTTCTTTAAATGATCCTAATAACAATATTAGACCTTCTTCTTATTATGTACAGGACGGTTCATTTTTACGCTTAAAAACTTTTCAATTGGGGTACACCCTTCCAGAGAATGTAGCTGAAAAAATAAAAGCTTCGCGTATTAGAGTTTATTTGGAAGCCTACAATTTATTTACCATTACAGGATATGAAGGATTGGATCCGGAAATTGGATTACAGAATTACGATTCCGATGACCGTAACTTGGATATTGGTGTAGACAGAGGTATTTACCCAAGTTCACAGACATTTACATTAGGTCTTAATTTCAACTTTTAAAAAAAATAACAAAATGAAAAATATAATCATATTATTTGCCTTAATTGGGTTACTAGCCTCTTGTAGCGATGAGTTCTTGGAAAAAGAACCATTTGGAGAGCTAACGGACGATCAGGTTGAATTACCCGAAAACATAGAATCTTTGGTAATCTCTGCTTACAGCATATTAAATGGACAAGGTAATGAAGCCTCCAACGCATTTAACTCGCCAGCATCCAACTGGAGTTTTGGAGATGTGCTTTCTGATGATGCCTATAAAGGTGGTGGCGGTACAGGTGACCAAAACCAAATTCACAGAATGGAGATTTACAATATTGACGGACAAATTATAGATGTTGTTCAAAAATGGAGTGTACTTTATGAAGGGGTTTATCGTGCAAATACCGTTTTAAAAGCCTTAAAAAATACTACCGAATTTGATGAGGCTACCAAAACGCAACGCGTTGCCGAAATGCGTTTTTTAAGAGGTCATTTTTACTTTGAACTTAAAAAACTTTACAATAGAATCTCCTATACGGATGAGGATGGAAATTACCTATCGAACACCCAAATTACCCCTGAAGAAATTTGGACAAAAATAGAGGATGATTTTAATGCAGCCATTGCCGTATTACCAGAAACTCAGGCAGATCCAGGAAGACCAACCAAATACGCTGCATGGGCATACTTGAGTAAAACATATTTATACCAGGGAGAATGGCAGTTGGCCAGTGATGCCGCAGACGAAGTTATTTCTAAAGGAGGTTATAGTTTAACCCCTAATTTCAGTGAAATATTTATTCCTGAAAACGACAATGGTGAAGAAGTTGTTTTTGCTATTCAATATTCAATAAATGATGGTTCACCCAGTAATTATAATGGGTCTATAGGTGATCGTTTAATGCCTCCCGGTGGTCCAAGATATGCAGCATATGGCTTTTTACGTCCTTCCCAAAATTTGGTAAATGCGTATAAAACAGATGTTGAAGGAATGCCTATAATTGGAAATGATGATGTTACCGAAACCGATAATGTTGACCCAAGGTTGGATGTTACCATCGGTCGACCAGGGATTCCTTACAAAGATTTAGAGATCAACTATGAAGAAAGTTGGGCCAGGGATCTAGCTACTTATGGCCCATATAGCCCTAAGAAAAGAGTGATCTCAGCAAATCATCCCGCTTATTTGCAATCTTGGCCTTATGTAACAGCTGCCAACTATAGCATTATTAGATATGCCGATGTTTTGCTTTGGAAAGCAGAAGCAGAAATAGAATTGGAGAATTTGGAAGAAGGAAGAACTTATATAAATATGATAAGGGAGCGTGCAAAAACAGGTAGTTACATTCAAAACCTCGAAGGCACTGCAAATGCAGCCAACTATTTGATCGACACCTATGATGATCCTTTTACTTCAAAAGAAGAAGCTACAATAGCCTTAAGAACGGAACGTCGTTTGGAAATGGCACACGAAGGTCATCGCTTTTTTGATTTAGTAAGGTGGGGTATAGCAGCAGATGTTATAAACACCTATTTAGCAAAGGAACAGATAGCCAGAGGCTTTTTAACCGGTGCTACGTTTGTTGTAGGCAAGCATGAATATATGCCAATACCGCAATCTCAAATCGATGCTGGAGGCAAAGACGAAAGCGGCAACGCACTTACTACCCAAAACCCTGGTTATTAAGCTAGAGAATTAATTTAGGTTAGATTGAAAAAGGGAGTGGAATTAATTCTACTCCCTTTTATTTTACACTATTTGCTGTCGCTCTGGTGGGCATGGTGAGCGCTCAATAAAATACAACGGCACTAGAAAATGGAGCTGTAAGGTTTACTTACAGTCTTAAAACAAATCAAATTATGGTTTTGGGTAACCTAAATAACTTTGCTACGCCATATGACGTAGCCTTTACCAAATTAACAGGGCCCATATTTAATAAATGTATGCTCAATATTTTGCGAAGCTGTCGGAAGAGCAAATGGCAAAATTCAAGGAATACCTTCCCAATTTTCATGAGCAATTGTACGTCGGCTTAAGATTTAAGGAGCTGCATGTATACTAAGATTCCTATCGCGGCAGATTTACAAAGCCAGCAGCATATAAGGTATTTAAGGAAAAAGAAATCATCGATTTAGAACCATTAGACCGTGTAGGGACAAAACAACCCGGTTTTAAGCTGTTGCATATGATAGATATTGACTTAGAACCCAATACCAAATATTAAATGGACCTTGGAGCTCTGAAAGAATGGTCGGACTCAAACCAACATTATAGGCTCTCACTGAAAATCAAAAAGTGATCTGCTTGCGCAAATCACTTTTCCGCTTGGTCGGGATGACAGAATACAACTACTTGTTACAAATAATTGATTATCAGTATTTTGCATGTACTTATCAAAATCAAATCCCTTTAAGGACACTCGATTTATAAATAGCTCAAGAACGTATTGATTATGTGTTATTTACGAGTTAAAATTACAAAGAAAATCAGATATCGTCAAATATAGAAAACTCCAAGATTAGCTAGGTGTCTTCATTTTTAGCAAAGATACCCACCAATAGTAATGCTCAAATTAAAAAATGATCCCAATTAAAGTTCTTTTTACAGAACTAGGAAAAGGAATTAAGAAATACCCTTACTATTAAGCTATTAAAAATCCTGACACTAGTGTCTTAACTTTTACCAGGGTTATCTATCGGCCTTCTCTTTCCTATTATCCTTCATAGCCACAACCGTCACTTTGTCTTTGTTGAAAATGTAATAAACAGTTGTGTTTTTTGTGAATGACCGCTCGCCTTAAAAGTTTTTGACTTTTTGATCCTGGATATAATGTAGGGAAATTTGATACCGTTAATTCAAATTGCCGAAGCAATTTTTCAAATTTAACGACCTCCTTGACAGTGAACTTTTGAATCAGGTAATTTTTAATGGCAATGGCGTTTATCAGAGACCTTTTTGTCCATTCTACACTATAAGGTCTATCCATTGGTCAAACCGTTCCAGAATTCATTGGATTTCATGGTTTCACCTTGTTGATAATCTCTGATACCACTTAGAATATTAACCCTATCACTTTCTGTAAGTTCTTCCCACCAGTCGATGGATTTGCCCTCACTGGATAATTTAACGGAACTAAGCAGACTTAAAATAGAATCATCGGTTAAAGATTGAATCCATCCAACAAGCTCCTTTTTAGTATTGTTCAATTCTGCTGTGCCCATATTATCATTTTAAAGTAAAGTTACAAAAACCGTACAATTATGAATTAATTCAAAGACGAACTTTTTTTTTTCGCCGGGTATGTGTCCCTGCCTATATTTGTATTTGAACTTTCAAATTTGCTTTATGAAGAGAGAGATAAAATATTTGTGCTATAAATCGTTGGTTTTATGATACTAGACTTAAAACAAAAAGCTGGACAATTTATATTAGAATCATACCACTATATTTTATTACGTCCATGAAAAACAGATTTATTTCTTACTTTCAGGAATATCTTAGTTCCCTAAAGGTTTTTCCAATCGATACTTGATAAAGTGTTCATTCCCAACCTCCAATTTGCTAACTTTCTTGAATCCCAGGCGCAATAGGCCCTTGATCCTTGTTCTAGTAGGAGGGAACAACACCGTGATCGACTCCAATCCCATCTCGTCAAAGGCCTTGCTTATTATCTGTTTGTATAAGATTTTGCCCAAACCCCAATAATCCGGGTGCAATACCAATGCCAGGTCAGCTTCTCCGTTCTCTGGCTGTAATCCGCCCCAGCCGGCAAACAGGCCATTTACAATAAACGCCCACGGGCCATAACCGTGTTCGGTCCATAACAATTCTTTGTCGGCAATAAACTTGTCACAAACGCTTGCATTAAAGTCTGTCTCTTATACACATCTGACGCTGCC
>CAJXUU010000353.1 GCA_913061325.1 uncultured Saprospirales bacterium
ACAGTCAATAGTTACATCTCCTGGTGGATTAACAAATGCAGCTACCAGCATTGGTGTGACCGTCACCGTCTGACTATGTGTTATTGAGCGAAGACATTCATCTTCAAAATCCCATGTATACGTCACAGAGTTTCCACATATTTCCAATGTGCTATCGCCTACTGGATCTATTGTTCCTTCTATCAGACATGCGCCGGTTCCGCCATTGGTATATGTCAATACTGCGGGTATGAAAGTTTGCAGCTCATCACAGTCAATAGTTACATCTCCTGGTGGATTAACAAATGCAGCTACCAGCATTGGTTCAATAGTCACAACTTGGGTATGTGTGATTTGCCTACCACACACATCTGTAAATTCCCAATCGAAAGTAATCGAATTCCCACATGGGTCATGAGTATCAGATGTAACAGCATCAACAGATCCACTTATCTCACAAGATCCGTTTTGGTCATTTGTATAATTTAGAGTTTCAGGGACAAAAGTAAGCCAATCCAAACAAGAAATGGTTATGGGCCCTGGAGGGTTAATAAAGTCATTGGCAGCTCCTACTTCTTGAACGGTTACTAATTGGGACCAAGTTATTGTCCTATTACACATATCCGTGTATTCCCAAGTGTAGGTCACAGAACTACCACATAAATCAAATGCTCCCACAGAAGTTGGGCTCACAATACCTGTTATATCACACGCTCCAGCTGCAGAATTAGTATATTCTAAATCTAATGGTACAAAAAACTGAGCTGTATCGCAATTGATAATGCTATCTCCCGGAAGGGTAGTAAATACTGGAAGTGGTATTGGGTCTATAGTAATGGTTTGTATATGTTCTACATCATTGGCACAACTATCTACAAAAGTCCAAGTTCTAACTACAGTTCCTCCATCACACAATGTATAATTATCCACTACAATAGGCATAACTGTTCCTGTTCCTGCACAATTATCTGTCCACGTTAAGGCTTCGTCTGGTGCTATATCATCAGCACAATCTATTGTTATATCAACTGGCTCTGCTGTAAATACAGGATCCTCATCATCTTCGAAAGAAATAATCACTTCCTCCAAGGAACAACAACTAACTACACAGTCAGGTAATGTCCATACATCGCCAACCATCGGGATTGTAGGGTTTTCTGAAGTAAGAAAACTATAATAATATGCTGTAAAATCTCCACATAGATCATATGTCAATGTGGTAGTAAGCCCTTCAATAACTTGAACAACAGTTCCATCAGGACCAACAATAATAATATAATTAGATAGTAATGGATCTGGATTATTATTACTAACCAAGATAGTACTTGTTTCATCAGGACATAGAATGGCTGGATCAGCTGTTATATCTCCATTTCCAGGACCAGAAACAAATACAGTTATACAATTTTGTGCTGGAGAATCTGATTCGGGAATACAAGGAAGATTAGATACATCGACACAAAGCTCATAACTACCTGGTGTATCCCATGTTACATCAAGATTGAATAGTTCTTCTCCATCAATAAAAGGAACTCCATCTAAATAATAATAGTACTCCTCAGCACCATCCAGACCTACAATTGCATCTTCTGCAACGTATGTTTCTGTATCACCAACACAAACCGTTAGTGGTCCTGTAAGGCCTGTAACCCAATCTGTAATTTCTCCATTACCGCATGTTCCTTGTACATCGATAGTTACTTTACAAGTTGATAAAGCACACCCATCCACCATAAAGTAATACGTTGCCCCTATTTCTAATCCAGAAGCACTGAATGTCTGACTTGTAGGGACTTCAGCTTGCGTATCAAAACAAGACACATTCCCAGAGGAAATACATGAGACTGGATCCCAATCCCCCCCATTCGCTGCTGGACAATTTGCAAACAATGCCATTTGAATACCATAAGTTTCAAAGTTATCCAGAGGATTATCTACACAGTTAGTTACCAACACATCAAATGTCAATGTTTCACACCAAACGACAAAAGCAAAGAAATTTACATTATTTGGTACTCCACCTTGATTATTACCATCTGCGGGAAGACCTGGACAAAGATCCTCAGGAATACCACCAAAAAACGAACCATCGCCCAAAGCACCAAAATTTTCAGTTTCTGACATCGCAAATTCAAAACCATCCAAAAGATCTGGAGTACACAAAATACCAGCTGTTTCACAATAACATCCTACTCCATTGTTATCAGGATCATCACAGGGCAATACTTCAAATTGAGCGCTTAAATCAATATTAAGTATTACAAAAAAGAAAATAAGTGTAATTTTCACCCCGAGTGTTTTATATAGTTGCATAGCTTATGATTATTACAAAGTAATCCACAGATACAAACAAGCTACATGATCAAATTGAAAAGTTATTTCGTGTTCTCTTCCCCAAGAGAATTTGAAACTTATACTAAGTTAAAAAGACCAAAACCTGCAAGCCAAAGTTGAGCTTACCTAAAATAAAAAATACTGCTGACGATTTAGAATAAAAATTAAATCCATCATATGTTATTCGACTGCTAAAAGTATGAAATAAATTCCGAAAAAAACAAAATGGTATATTCAAAAATAAATTCCAATCCAATTTGTCTTTTTGAAGTATTGCAAGCGATTATTTCGACAGCTGTCTAGATCCTTTTATCTAATCAGAATATATATAAAATTGTCATGTTTTGAACAGAGTATTCTTAGAAAAGAAATATAATATGCTACTTTTCAATGGTAGCGCTAGATTCTAATCTTACCAAAAGCATCAATTACTTTTGTAGCAATCTTAGAATAGTCTAATTTCTCATTATTTGTATAAATTATCATCATGGCTAGATGTTTATCTCTAGCTTCCAGTCTATTTATTAAGTCAAATTTATTAAGCCTATAAATTTCTCTAAGCTGGCGTTTAATACGATTTCGGTCTACAGCACTCTTAAAATTTCTTTTGGAGACAGACACCCCAACTTGGCACCTTGGCAGGTCTGTAAGTTCATGAAATATAAATTGTATCCTTATCGGATAGGACTTGACAGCAAATCCGTTTGAGAAGATGTTTTCAATCATCTTTTTGCTTTTGAGCTTTTCTTCTCTAGGAAATGTTTGGAATTCTTTCACTTAGGTATAAAATAGAAAATTCTGGATAAGAACAGTACGCTCCTACCCAGAATATATAACGTTAAGTACTATTGATCAGATTGATCTAATCAGTTAGTTTTTACTTTACTCTGTTTTCGTCAGATACGGTAAGCTTCGCTCTACCTTTAGCTCTTCTTCTAGCAAGAACTTTTCTTCCGTTTTTTGAAGCCATTCTTGATCTGAACCCGTGCTTATTGATTCTCTTTTTTCTAGACGGCTGAAATGTACGTTTACTCATATTATATCTTTAAATAATTATCTGCTTATTTTCTTTGTAAGTCGCCTTACGTTGTTGTTCACTTATTCAAAACTTCATGAAATAAAGGCCATTTTCAATATTATTGAAATGTTAACCTCATGAAAGTTTTCTAAGGGAGCGCAAATGTACAAATAATTATTTAATTACGCTACCCTGTCTGTTACTTAAATGTCTAAAATTTAAAAGCTTAGGCTAATAAGGTGTTTATATATATAGCTTTTTACAATGTGTTCTCATTAACCTAATAATTAGAACTTTCAATTGTAGAATTCTACATCAAAACTTCATTTATTATCCATTCATAGAAGCTATAAATTCTTCGTTGTTTCGAGTTCCAACCATGTGCTTTCTTAAAAACTGCATAGCCTCGTCTGGCTTCATATCTGCCAAGTGGTTTCTAAGAACAAACATTTTCTTCAATGCGTCCTCATCAAGAAGTAATTCTTCTCTTCTTGTAGATGATCTAGTAAGATCGATTGCAGGATACATACGCTTATTAGCCAATGTCCTATCTAGCTGCAGCTCCATGTTACCAGTACCTTTAAATTCTTCGAAGATTACTTCATCCATTTTAGAACCTGTATCTGTCAACGCAGTAGCCAATATTGTCAATGATCCACCTCCCTCGATGTTTCTAGCTGCACCAAAGAACTTCTTCGGTTTGTGAAGAGCATTCGCTTCTACACCACCAGAAAGAACTCTACCACTTGTAGGTGCTACTGTGTTATATGCTCTAGCCAATCTTGTAATAGAATCCAATAATACGACTACATCTTGTCCAGACTCTGTTAATCTCTTCGCTTTTTCAAGGATGATATTAGCAACTCTTACATGGTTTTCGGCTGTCTGATCAAACGTAGATGCTATTACTTCAGCATTTACACTTCGTCTCATATCTGTCACTTCTTCAGGTCTCTCATCTATCAAAAGAACAATTAAGTAACATTCTGGGTGATTAGTTGATATTGCGTTTGCAATATCTTTAAGTAAGAATGTCTTACCTGTTTTAGGTTGTGCAACGATCAATCCTCTCTGACCTTTCCCGATCGGCGTAAATAGATCAATCATTCTTGTTCCATAATCCTTACCGTCAGGTCTACTGTTAAGGTTGAACTTTTCGTCAGGAAATAAAGGTGTCAAATAGTCAAACGGAACTCTTTCTCTTACTTGAGAAGGATCACGTCCATTGATTTTTGATACTCTTAGAAGTGCAAAATATTTTTCACCTTCTTTTGGCGGTCTTACCGCTCCGAGTACTGTATCACCAGTCTTTAACCCAAATAATTTTATTTGAGAGGGTGAAACATATACATCATCCGGAGATGATAGATAATTATAATCTGATGATCTTAAGAAACCATAACCATCGGCCATCATTTCTAAGATACCTTCACCTTCTACTACACCATCAAAATCTATATTGAATTTGGGCTCTTTCTTCTCTGGAGCTGGTGGAGGCGTTGGATTGTCATTAGCAGCTTGAGGCGTTCTTGGCGCTTGTGCCGTTCTTGGCGCTTGTGCCGTTCTTGGCGCTTGTGCCGTTCTTGGCGCTTGAGGAGCTGAAAGGTCAGCTTTTTTTCCTTTAGGCTTAGGAGCTGGTCTGCCTGCAGCTTCCGCTTCCATTTGCTCTCTTATATGTTTTGGTATTTTCTTAGGTTTTGGAGCTTCTTCCGCTACTTCTTTAGTTTCAGTTGCAACCTCTTGTGGCGCTTCTGATTTTTTATCAGCTGGTTTTCTTCCTTTTTTAGATTTTGGCTCAGCCGTCGTAGCTTTAGGTTCTTCTGTTTTTACTGGAGCTTTTTTGGCCGGTGCTCTTTTTGCTGGAGCTCTTTTAGCTGGTGCATTTCTTGGGGCTTTTGGTACTGAATTCTCTACCTCAGTTTTACCCACGAGTGCTTGGTGGTCGAGAATTTTATATATTAAATCTTGTTTGCTTAGTCTTTTGTAACCTTTTAGGTTTATTTTTTCAGCGAGTGCTTTTAGCTCTGGAACGAGCATATCATTTAACTGTAATATGTCCAACATTGTGTTAGGAAGTTTGAAATAATTTTTTTTTTGAAATGAATATCCTCTAAAAGGTAAATCTAATAGAATGGATAAACTTATAATTGTAGGAACTTTGGCAAAAGAAATATCTACCTCAGCTTTGATTTGTGTTGCAAAAATACATTTATAATTTGAATATCAAAATACTATCTTTGCAGCTTCAAAAAAATCAACAACTAAGTCTGTCTCTTATACACATCTCCGAGCCCACGAGACAGGCAGAAATCTCG
>CAJXUU010000354.1 GCA_913061325.1 uncultured Saprospirales bacterium
ATCTACACTATCCTCTTCGTCGGCAGCGTCAGATGTGTATAAGAGACAGATGGGAAAGTTACCAACATAATGGGAAAGTTTATTTCTTGCTAGATGGAATGGATGTAAATGCCTTGAACAATCAAGTTGAAGGATTTAATTCCCTTACTACACAAGAATTGAGGTATATTGTAAAAAATGACATAGATTTAAAAAAGGTAAATAATAGTGGTGTTGAGAG
Source organism: uncultured Saprospirales bacterium (assembly GCA_913061325.1). GTDB lineage: Bacteria > Bacteroidota > Bacteroidia > Chitinophagales > Saprospiraceae > CAJXUU01. The sequence continues at coordinate 221 of CAJXUU010000354.1, forward strand.
TAATCTTGTTGAATTTTGGATAAGTGGGACTAAGGTGACAGATGATCATCAGATATATGATGCAATTGCTGACTACAGAAGCAACCCTAATCTAAATGGTCTTGTGATCAATGGTCCTGCCAAACCTGAGGTGCAATGGTGATTTTTTAGTAATGATTTAATAAGATTATAGGCTAATGACAAAAATAATAGATAGACGTAATTTTGAAATAATTTTAAATGCACTCAATTATTGGGATAATTTATTGGACGTAAATAGAGAGACCCTATTAGCCTATCTAAAGGGGTCAGAATTATTGTTGCCTTATGCCTCTAAAAATGTGACCATTGAAGATGAAACTTACATAATCGGAATGATATGTAATTACATTTGGAATAATTATAGAATAAAGCACTACAATTTCGAAAGAACAATCAACAATCTTGCAATATTTAAAAATCAAGACTGGGTAGAGACATTTATTCAGGTTTTAAAAGAGTTTCAAAAACAAATAAATTGGGAAAAAGGGTTTGCACTTCTTAACAGAAATTCAATATTTACTAATCTGAATATAGAGGAGTTAAAAGTATTAGATTGGGAGTCGGAGATTAATATAGGAGAAAATGATCTGAAACTATCTATTGGTGATAATATCCAATTAGGAGATAAAATGAAAGATGATTATAAAAATACACTCTATTACGATTTTAATTTGGAATGCCCCAAATGGGATTTGTTTATTCCTTCTGATAAGAGTTTTAAAAACGTATATTTTTCTCACGGAAATCACACTTTAGGCAATGTCACAGGTGCATATAGCTTAATGAAGAGTAAGGTTTTAAAATTGTTTAGGTATAATGATAAAGACTATGCATTAACACATCACTTTCTTATTGACATTGAAAATGCTATTGGTAATTCAGAATTGATACTTGAAGAGAATTTGCGGACGAATGGAAATCAAAATTGGCAAGATATTAATATGGAAGAATTTCATGATAGGGCAGACGCTAAAATCCAAGGACTCTATACAGATAGTGAATTCTGGAGAAATATTGTGGGGTTTGATTCAAGGGTGATTTATGATGACAAAATTAAAAGATCATTTAGAGGGTTAGGGTACTCAACTATACATGATCTATGGCGAATGGGTTTGAAAAACAAAGCATAATGAAGCATTTACAGTTGATTCTATTATTTTTTGTATTTATCTGTGGTCTCCATGCACAGCCTAATGCAGATCCTTGGGAGGATAAAATATTCTTACAAGTTGAAAAGAAAACTAATTCAATTGAAGAATTTCTTTCAAAATCGGAAAATGCGATTGTTTTTTGTAAGTTATTAAAAATTAAAACACCATTGGTGCCAGAAGATATAATTCCAATAAATAATCCTATAAAACCAAATAACCATTAAATGAACATAAATCTATCAACACAAAAATACATCCTCCTAATAACAGGATTCCTATGTTTATACACCTCGACCTCTGCCCAAGACCCACAGGTCCTCCGCGTATCCCAGATAAAAGAAGACGGTAGATTGACTAAAACACTACAGAGAAATGGAGATCACTTTTATGTGATTCTTGAGCAACGGTATAATGATGCATCTTCTAGAGACCTTACGGACGATCTTGAGATAGATAGTTTCGTACATCATGCCATTCCCAATGCAGAAGGGGTTGTAGAATTAGCAGATATTAGTAAGGTGATTTTAGATTACAAAATAGGTGAGGGGTTCGTAGACTACGATTATATTAGTAACGCCAATAGCTTGTCAGCAGCACAAAAAAAGGTAGGAGACTATTATAAAAATGACTCTATTGTTGCGATGGCGGTTTTATCTAATCATTGTACATGGAATGGTAAGACGTATGTCCCAGAAGTGTTGCCAGATACAGCGAAGTATGGTTTTTATATAACGGTTATAGATTATGTAAAGGATTCAGTTATGTTTTCGACAAAAGCATCAGCCGAATCACGAATAGATGTTGATATGTTGACTGTTTCTGGGGATGATTTATACGTAGTGACAAGAACGAATGAAGACACTTTTGAATTCATGGGAGAGTTCTTTCCTGAAGTTATTGATCCTAATTGGAATGTAAAGCATATCCATAAGATCAATTGGAAAACAGGGATAAAAGAATGGTCACGCCAGTTTAGCACAGATATAGATATTGATTATGTACAAGATTTAAAAGTGGTGGAAGATGGCAATCTGATCATTGCTGGTCATATGTATGGCAGAACCCATTGGGATGGTGTACCCATCCCAGGCAACTCTGTATATGATGGAGGGTTTGCTTTCTTCAAGATTAGTCCAGATGGAGAGTTACTAGACTACATCCAATCAGCATGCGATTGCACGGGGTTTATTAGAGTTCATATAGAGCCAGATGGATCACTTATGCTATTTGGCGGACAATCCAACATGCCAAATCTTACGCTAGGAGATTTTGAACTTGAGATGAATCCTGGATTATTGACGGGTATTTATGGATTTGTTCCAGCTGATTGGAACGATCCATGGATAAAGGCTTATCCAAGTGAATATCCTACAGTAGTTTTTGGCGGAAGTCAATTATTATATGATAAAACAAAAATTGCGATTTTAGGATTCTATGATAATATTGAGATTGACGGATATAAATTTACAACTGAAGATCAAGGCTTGTTCGAAAACCCGATGGATGGTAAATTAGAAACAATTCTTGCCTCTTATGATTCTGAGGGTACTTTAGTCCAAGAGCCAATATCTCTGCCATTAGATGCACGTTTATATGAAATACATGAGGTTGGGGAAAACCACTATTTATTTTATATGCAAGAGAGGAAACATGAAGTGTCTACATTATATGGAACACAAATAGGTACATATTTGAGCTCTAATTTTATATTATTTGAGATAGAGGGCAACCTATTTGATATAGTTAATAATTTGGATGACTTGATAAGTCCTTACATGAATGAATTGAATGTATACCCCAATCCTGTATCTGCGACCGAAGAAATCACGGTCGAGTATGATGAAATAATTCCTGAAATATCCTCTATTAGATTATCTACATTGTCAGGGGAGTTTATTTCTTTAATAGACTATCAGCTTAATGATAATAATATTAAGCTCCAGTTACCTTCAATACCTTCTGGGATTTATTTTTTACATGTTCTTGAAGGAAAAAAATCATCACATACAAAATTGTATATCAAATAAATCAAATTATGAAAAAACTAAATTTTCTTATTTTATTAAGCTTTTTCCTGTTAAAAATAGATAATGTCAGTGCTCAATGTACTGATGATATTACCTCATATAAGGTTTACAAAGAGACCTTCAGCAATGGTACATTTTATACCTATCCTTCCGACGATAATGACCCTTTGGACGATATATTTAATGATCTTAGATTAAAAACTATTCCTAATAGTCCTACGGAAACTTATTTATGTATTGCGAATGCTTCTATGGTGGATGATGCGGAACTAGTAGGCGCCAATATAGATGTAACCCAAGGTAGTGTTTCTGCTAGAAGACAAGCAATGGTGTTTTTTCATATTGCAGCGGCTAGATATTTCGGAATAAATACTTTGTCCGCTCCTGGGGCTTCAGGATTAGATGGAAATTTTAATTTTGAAGTTGAAGATATAGGTAAGGCTTTATTTATGATTGATGATGCAGGAGGAGCAATTAATTTAGCTTTAAGAAAAAGAGATGCAGTTGATGAAGCGGGTGCACCTTACAAAGCCTTTGCGGAAGATGCTTTTGCAATATCTAGTGGTTATTTTCAGTCTGCCCACAAGAAAGCATTGGAAGTAAATAGTAATTCAATTGAGAAAAATTTACCTACTGGTGAAGGAATTAAGAATGGTATTTCAGACTATTTGGCATTTCGATACATGAGTCACTATAACCTTATTACTGGGACTGAAATGTATAAACATGCTGGGTCAGATAGTGATGATTGGTCAACTTTGGATATTAATTTTGCTTCTATTACCTATAAGTATGGAGATAATGATTTTGAAAATTATTCTCCCCAGCTAAAATCAGAATTATTGTCTGCAGTGCTTCACCAGCTTACAAGTATGATTGGCTTAGCAAAAGTTGATGCTATGGTCGTGAATGCAATGGTGAATTTGAATAATGCGAAAACTGAAAATCAAGTAGAAGCTGCACAGGTTTTGTACAATCAAGCGGTACTTAACGGACTAAGCACTGATGACTTATGCGAAATTATAAACTTTTTCACAATTGTCTATGGAGATGATTTTAGAGATGGAATAGCTGCTCCTGATGGACAACTAAAAGATTACATCATCCGTGATTCCTACGAAGGTCAACCAAACTGGGAGTACGGCAGCCAAGGTGAAGACATAGGCCTCGAAGAAAACACTATTACGACAGGCTTTTCTTCCAGCCCAGATATTTGGAACAAAGTGTCTTCAAGCGAATTTGGCGATAAGGCTCATGAAAATCCTGTATATAATGGCAGTAATGCTGCTAACTACTTATATGTCGAGGTTAGAGTAAAAGACTGCGAAGTAGTAAGCTCAAATGAAAAATTGCATGTACATATAAGTGAGTCTAATATTTCATCAGATTGGCCAGAAGATTGGACAGATAAGTATTATGTTGATAATAATGGTGTTACTACGTCAATTAAAATAGGATACGAGATTACAAGTAGTGCTAACAACTCACTTTTAGATCCTGGAGTTGATGGCATACCAATGGATCAATACGTGTATTTCTATACAGAAGGTTATACTGATCCAACTACAAATACGGCAGAAGTATGGAAGGTGTATCGCTATGAGATTCCATGGATTCCAATTAATCCAGATGACGTTCCAGCATATGTTAGCGCTGGAGGATCAATATGGGCTTGTATTCTGGCGCGTATTGTAACGGAATCAGTCAACAATGAACCAGAAGCTGATCCTATGACTTTTCCAGAAGGAGAGAACCCATGGAATAATAATAAAGCAAACAACAACATCGCAATCCGAAATACAAGTATTCATGTACCTGATGGCTTTACTGGCGGTGGAGGAAGTGGTGGAGGTGTGATCTCAGGTCTAAATGTAAAATCACCGCCACTAATTGGTGACCCCGATAATCCAACTGATCCAACTAATCCAAATAGTAACGATGAACTAGACATAGAAATCGCAATCCACCCAAACAATGACTATACCGATGATGGAGATCCAATCATCCCATCCACAACAGGCCCAGGCGATCCTGTAATATTCGAATATGTCAACGTAGAGATCATCTTATCAGATGAATTTCTAGCGGAGTGGACATCAAGCGGATTACAAGGAAGTGGTTTTACATGGATCAATGCCAATACTATAAAAGTAACAAGCGCAACATTCAACATAA
>CAJXUU010000355.1 GCA_913061325.1 uncultured Saprospirales bacterium
TGGGCTCGGAGATGTGTATAAGAGACAGGCAAATAGACATATATAGTCGCCTTTTAATATAAATAATAAAGACCCGTACCCATGAGTGAAAAAGCAGTACTAGCTGAACCGTTATTAGAAGAAAACTCAGGAAGATTTGTAATCTTTCCGATTCAACATGATGACATTTGGCAGTTCTATAAAAAGACAGAAGCTAGTTTTTGGACAGCTGAAGAAATAGATTTACACCAAGATGTTACAGATTGGGATGCAAAATTAAATGATGATGAAAGACATTTTATCAAACATGTCTTAGCATTTTTTGCTGCAAGTGATGGTATTGTAAATGAGAACCTTGCTGAAAACATGGTTAATCAAGTACAATATACTGAAGCTAAATTTTTCTATGGATTCCAAATTATGATGGAAAACATACATTCTGAAACGTATTCTTTATTAATTGATACTTATATAAAGGACACAAAAGAAAAAGATTACCTATTCAACGCAGTAGACAATCTTGAATGTGTAAAGAAAAAAGCTGACTGGGCACTTAGATGGATCGACGAAGGATCATTCACTGAAAATTTGATCGCATTCGCAGCGGTAGAAGGAATATTCTTTTCCGGTTCTTTCTGTGCAATCTTCTGGTTAAAAAAGAGAGGTTTGATGCCAGGACTTACATTCTCAAACGAGTTAATCTCAAGAGATGAAGGAATGCACTGCGATTTTGCTTGTTTATTATACAACAATCACATAAACAACAAATTAACTAAAGAAACAGTCGAGAAGATAATTGCTGATGCTGTAGAAATCGAAAAAGAATTCGTTTCTGATGCTATTCCAGTAAGATTGATCGGGATGAACGCAGAATTGATGTGTCAATATATTGAATTCTGTGCAGACAGATTATTAGAAACATTGGGTAACCCAAAAATATATAACGCAGAAAATCCATTCCCATGGATGGAAATGATCTCCCTTCAAGGAAAAACCAACTTTTTTGAAAAGAGAGTAGGCGACTATCAAAAAGCAGGAGTAACAGCTGACAGAGATCAGCAAGTATTCTCGCTTGATGAGGACTTTTAAGTTCAAAAGAAGGAATACAATCATAGGTAAGGTCATGATTGTATTTCTTTTTCTCTAAATACATATAAAATACTTTAATATGTCCTAGAGAATTAACATTTATTTTTAAGAAATAAGAAAGGCATTTAACTACATTATCTAATTCTACTCAACTACAACACTATGCAAGTAATCAAAAGATCCGGCTCCAGAGAAGCAGTAAGCTTTGACAAAATAACCGCTAGAGTTAAAAAACTATGTTATGGCCTAAATTCAACTTATATAGAACCTATTGATATAGCCAAAAAGGTAATACAAGGACTATACGATGGGGTATCAACAACCGAACTTGATAATTTAGCTGCAGAAACAGCGGCTTCAATGACAACAAGACATCCAGATTATGCAATGTTAGCTGCAAGAATCTCTATATCAAACCTTCATAAAAATACTAATAAGTCGTTTTCAACTACAATGGAAGGTTTATTCAATTACATAGACCCTAAAACCGGTGAGCAAGCTGGATTAATAAGTGATGTTGCGATGAAAACCATCAAAAAACATGCAAGCATTTTTGATTCCGCTATAATATATGACAGAGATTATAGTTTTGACTTTTTTGGGTTCAAGACTTTAGAAAGATCATATCTCATGAGAATGGACGGCAAAGTAGTGGAAAGACCACAACACCTTCTTATGAGAGCTTCAATTGGAATTCATGGAGAAGATGTAGAATCTGCTATCAAGACATATAATTTAATGTCAGAAAAGTATTTCATCCATGCTACGCCTACATTATTTAACGCAGCTACACCAAAACCACAATTATCATCTTGTTTCTTGTTAAGTATGACAGAAGATAGTATATCTGGTATTTTTGAGACATTGACGAGGTGTAGTAAGATATCTCAAAGTGCAGGTGGAATTGGACTTTCTATTCATAATGTGAGAGCTAAGGGTTCTTACATCAAAGGAACAGGTGGTACTTCTAATGGTATAGTACCAATGTTGAAGGTATTTAATGACACAGCAAGATATGTTGATCAAGGAGGAGGGAAGAGAAAGGGAGCTTTCGCTATCTATCTAGAACCTTGGCATGCTGATATCATGGATTTCTTGGATTTGAAGAAAAATCATGGAGCTGAAGAAATGAGAGCTAGAGATTTATTCTACGCGATGTGGATCTCTGATTTATTCATGGAAAGAGTGAAAGTTGGAGGCGATTGGTCATTATTCTGCCCAAATGAATGTCCAGGACTTCATGATTGTTACGGTGGTGAATTCGAAGCTTTGTACCATAAATATGAGTCAGAAGGAAAAGCTAGAAAAATAATGAAAGCACAAGATCTATGGTTTGCAATCCTGGAATCTCAGATAGAGACAGGAACACCATATATCCTATATAAAGATGCTGCAAATAAAAAGTCAAATCAAAAGAATCTAGGAACGATTAAGTCGTCTAACTTGTGTACTGAAATCATGGAGTATACATCTCCTGATGAAGTTGCAGTATGTAACTTAGCTTCTCTTTCTCTACCTAAGTATGTGAATAAAGATAAGTCATTTAACTTTGAGAAGTTACACGAAGTAACAAGAGTAGTAACAAAGAATTTGAATAAGATTATCGATGTTAACTACTATCCAGTTAAGGAAGCAGAAAACTCTAATTTCCGCCACAGACCTATTGGTATTGGTGTTCAAGGATTGGCTGATGCTTTCATGATGATGAGAATGCCATTTGATAGCGCAGAAGCTAAGCAAATGAATAAAGATATCTTCGAGACGATTTATCATGCAGCTGTTACTGAATCTAATGCTATAGCTAAGGTAGAAGGTGCATATTCTACCTTCGAAGGATCACCAGCTAGCCAGGGAATCCTACAATTCGATATGTGGGATGTAAAGCCATCTAAAAGATATGATTGGGACGGATTAAAAGAAGAGATCAAGACTACTGGACTAAGAAATAGTCTATTATTGGCTCCAATGCCAACAGCAAGTACATCTCAGATCCTTGGAAACAATGAGTGTTTCGAACCGTATACATCAAACATTTACACAAGAAGAACATTATCTGGTGAGTATATCATCATGAATAAGCACTTGTTGAAGGATTTGATCGGATTAGGACTATGGGATGAAACTTTAAAGCAAAAATTGATGGCAGAGAACGGATCTGTCCAAAACATTGATGAAATTCCTGATAACTTGAAAGAAATGTACAAAACTGTATATGAAATCAGTCAGAAGGTCTTAATAGATCAATCAGCAGACAGGGGAGCATACGTTTGCCAAAGTCAGAGTTTGAATCTATTTGTTGAAAATCCAACATTTAGTAAACTATCCTCAATGCATTTCTACGGATGGCAAAAAGGTCTTAAGACTGGAATGTACTATCTAAGAAGTAAAGCAGCAGTTGATCCTATTAAATTTACATTAGACAAACAACACCAAAGGATTCAATCTGGACAAGTAGCTGAGAACGAAGTCATGGAAGTGATCGAGAGTGATGCTGAAGGCGAAGTTTGTAATATGGATGATGAAGGATGTATCATGTGTAGCGGATAGAAAATACCAACAAAATGAAATTTCTGAATGGACAAATCCTTAATTGGGTTTGTCCATTTTTCATTTATCTCAAACAAAAACAATAGTGTAGTCTACAGAAATATAAATCTTACCAGAAAAGCGGATCTTAGAAATTGACAGATAAAGGAGTAGAGTTCCGCATTATTCCTACTTAACATAATATTAATTATAGGAAAGTAAAATTAACCACAACCTTACCTGGAATTAGGTAATCAGTTTATAGGACCTTCCAATCTAAATCTAAACTCAAACTTAGTGACTTAAAGAGTAGGAAACTATATTCCCCTATAAAGTTAAAGAATCGTTCTTTCGAATAACCACCTCTTATTAGAATTGCTCCCTGTTCACATTGTTGGGTCTGAAAGAAATCATCTATGATTTCACCAAAAATGACAAACTTTTTCTAGTCAAGACATAAACAAAAATGGCGACCGATAATTAAATCGATCACCACATAATAAGGGTGTTTTTATCCTTAAAACACTTTATAAAACTAAGACGGAACAAATTTAATTTGTCACATCTATAGCAAACAACCTAACCAAAAAATGCCTAACTATTTTTGTCAGGCAGTACAAGTGCATTCAAGATAAAACCACTTTTTTATTCTTGATCATATCAACTAATAAAATAAAACGTTAGAATAAAAAATAAACTCAAAAAATCAGAAAGTCATTAGTTATAGTTACACTACCAATAAACATTTCACCAATTATCTACGAATATTAATGTCATTAATGATTATAGATAATAAATTTTGGGCAGCACTCCCCTTTCAATAATTTTCTATTTAGAGCTATGGAATTTATACTCAGTATTATTCTAACAAAGCCATATTAAAACAAAAAAGCAACCCAATCTAAGAGATTGAATTGCTTTTTTTAACTTTTAAAATTTATTGTAACGAAGGATTATTTTGATCCCAACAATTTGATTTTCCCTTCAGCAGTTGCTTTATATTTTTCACCTGTTACCAGTTTATAAGCCTCTACAGCATCAGCATTTTTACCCATCTTTTCATAAGCTTTTGCTTTAGCTACATAGTACTTATCATCAACTGTGTCACCTGATATTGTTATTGCTTTATCAGCATAAGTAATAGCTTCTTCATTTGCAATTGTTTCTGTATTTGATCTACTGACATAGTATGCAACATCCGCATTGTCTTTTAATTCGAGGTGTGCCTTACCAGCTTCTATTGTCTTTGGATAATCTTTTTCCTTATATAATAATGCTACTATATTTTTCGCTTTTTTATACATAGAAGAAGCATATTTAGCTTTTTCAGAAGCTGTATATTTGTCTCCTGCAACTATATAAGCTTTCACAGCCCCGATTTTGTCCCCTTTCTCATTAGTTACAGAAGCAAATCCCCTGTAGTTAGCTGCATATTCTGGTCTCCACTCTATTCCCTTACTATACAATACTAGTGCTTCATCTATAGATCCAGCTTTCTTCATTGCATTGCCAAGGTTACTTGCAGCTATTGCCCCATTTTTCTTTGCAAGGCCAACGATTTTTTCATTTTCATCTGTTGTCGCTTTTTCCAATGCTGCCTCCAAGATCGGAAGACCCGCAGCATAATCCTTTGCTTTTAGAAAAGCAAGGCCTTCATTATATAAGCCAGCCGCCGTTTTTTCATCTTGTGCAAATGTACTCGCCCCTATAAAAAGTGCAAATAATAAAATAATTGATTTCCTCATCTTCAAATTCATCATAATTAATCTTTTGTATTTTTATTTAGATCGCAAAAAGAATAAAATTTTTCCAATAAAAAAAATATTAAGCCATCATTAAGGTTTTAATGACATTTATACAATTATTAAGGGATAAAAAGAACATAATCAAAATCTAATTGTATAGATACTTTATTCTGATTATTCTTTTTAGTTTAACTTTAGCGTTGATTAAGTAGTATTAAAACTGTCTCTTATACACATCTGACGCTGCCGACGAA
>CAJXUU010000356.1 GCA_913061325.1 uncultured Saprospirales bacterium
ATCTACACTATCCTCTTCGTCGGCAGCGTCAGATGTGTATAAGAGACAGTCTCTACACCATCAGCAGTAACCAAGAAGTCATCCTCTATCCGAATACCACCAAGGTTTCTCTTTTTATTTAGTATTTCATAATTGATGAAATCTTTGAATCGTCCTTCTGCTTCGAACTTATCGATCAACTCTGGAATGAAATAAATGCCAGGCTCTATTGTGATAACATTACCAGCTTCTAATTCTTTTCCAAGACGGAGAGACTTGAGTCCAAATTGAGTTGACTTTTGTACAGTATCACTATATCCAATATGTTGTTCTCCGAAATTCTCCATGTCATGGACATCAAGTCCCATAACATGACCCAATCCATGTTGAAAAAACATTGCATGAGCTCCTTCTTTGACAGCTGCTTCTGTATCACCGCGCATTAGGCCAATGTCTTTTAGGCCATCTACCAATATCTTTGCCGTATGAAGATGAACATCTAGATATCGCTTGCCCGCTTTTGATACTTTCGCACCTTCTTTATACATGAGGTGGACGAGATCATATATCTCTTGTTGTTCTGGAGTGAAAGATCCTGATGCTGGTGTAGTTCTCGTAATATCACCACAATAACCGCTTGCTATTTCAATTCCACCATCCACGAGTACTAGATCGCCCGCTTCAATTTTGTGTCCGTGGTAGTGGTTGTGTAATGTCTGACCATTTTTTGTGAGGATTGGGGGGAATGACCATCGTGCATTATGATCGTGTGCAAATTTACTTGCAATGGCTACCAATTCATATTCATATAGGCCAGGTTTGATATGTTTGATAACTTCAGCATGCATACCTTTACTTAATGTTACCGCTTTCTGTAACTCATTAACCTCTTCTTCAGTTTTTATGGATCTTTGACTATTTACTGCTTTGATCAATTCTACAGAATGACTTAATTTGTTTTTATCAAGCAATGCTCTTAATGTCAATTCTTGACTTGCTCTATACGGAGGAAGATGATGGACTTCTGATCTTAGATGCTTCTTTAAATCAGCGTATGGATACACTTCTGTTATTCCTACTTGTGCACCTAATTCTTTCATTGATGGTTGAGGTCCAGTCCATATTACCATATCTATCGATACATCATCGGCAAATAGTTTTGTAGTGCCTTCATCAACATCCATTACAATCGCGATGTCAGGCATGCTCAATGCACCATAATAGAGTAGGGTACTATCCTGTCTATAAGGATTCCAGTTATCAGCAAAATTGATAGAGGATTCGTCGTTCGCTATGAGTAGGACTTGTCCGCCGCTCATCTTTGAAATCAATGTATTTCTTCTGTCTGTATATGTCTTCGCCGAAAACGGGATATATATTGCCATTGTATGTATTTTTTAGATGTTACAAAGAAAAGAAACAAATATCAATTCTTTATAAACGATATCGTTTTTGAGTAGCCTATTTCTGAGTGAAGTCTTGTTATGTATTTACCAGAAGAAAATGAGGATACATCTATTGGATTATTGGTATTTTTTAATATTTGACTATGAATGACTTTTCCTTGATTATCGTAAATTTCAATAAACAGATTAGCATGTTTTGCAGAAGGAACGTTAATTGTAATCTGATTAGTCACGGGGTTCGGAGATATTGAATATTCTATATCTAATACTTCTTTGATACTAACGGTAGATATAAGATCTACATCCAAAATATAAATCTCTCCACTTTCGAAAACAGCAGTCGCAATAAGTGTATCATAATTTTCTTTTGCAAATTGAATTTCATGTTCTCCTTCGATCGCGTGTCCAGAGGAATAGTAACCTATAACATTGGTCGTTGCTTCTACAGATTCGTCTGATAATATTTTGATAGCCACATTTGGAATTTCGATTCCTGTCGACACATCCTTTACGGTACCTTCTAAGTAAGAAGCTCTTTGATAGCCTTGGTCTCCATTATTATCAATCGGTCTGAAAACAAATAGTCCATTCCATCTGTCACTTCCTAAAATAAGACCTGAAGGCAAATATGGAAAAGCTCCCCACAATCCACCACTCCCAGATAATATTTCTTTCTCCGTATCATATGATGCTACTTTAACAAGATTGTCTGGTTGATTTGCATCTATAATTACCAATCCATCGGTATTCCAGCTGGTTACTAAGAATCCATTATCATAATGGACATTGTGAGGAATTACTCCCGTGTTCATAGTTTCAAAAGATTGAAATCGATCTAGAAATGTAATATTGCTAGGATCAGAGACATCATATGATTCCACCCATGCATCTGGTCTCTCATCGGTTGTGAAGAGTATGTTTTCATCGTCTGACAACCAAGCATTGTGAGAAAAATTCATAATGGTTGCTTGATTCCCTAAAAGAATCGGTGATGTTTTGTCTGTAATGTCATAGATTGAAAATACACCACTATTGATATCAGAAGTATACATCTTATTGTTCTTGACGAATACATCATGAGCGTAATCAAAATCTTCTGCACCTATATAATCGGGAGACTTCTTGTCCGTTTTTAAATCGAAAAACAAAACACCACCATTTGATATATTACTACCAGCTAGATAACAGATACCTTCTGCCTCATCTATGAATATGTTATGAATCGTATTGAGCGTATCTGCGTCTACACTTAATTCGATATAAGGACGATAGTTTGTAGTGATAATTTGATCTGGGGCTAGAGACATATCAATAACAAGCAATCCTTCTTTTTCTCGTTCTGTAACCACATAAATATGATCTTCATAGCTTTTAATATCTCTCCATATGCTTGATGGCCCATCAAATGAAGTCAAGAATACTGGATTTTCAGGATCTTCAAGTGACCAAATAGATGTCCTTGTTAAGGAACCCATTATTGCATATTCGATACCTTCACTATCCACATAACCCCAGATATCATTTACTCTTTCATCGTGAGAAATGTTAGCTACCACTTCAAGATTAAAGTCTTTTTGAGCATTATTATTTGCAAGTATTGAAAAGAGAAAAGCGAATAGAAATATATACTTCATAGTTATATTTTGGAATGATCGTTAAGTAACGAAAAATCGGCAACATCTAACTAAAGATATTGCCGATGATTTATAAATCTTTAGTGAAATATTAATTTTTCACTATTCTTATTGTTTCTGATTGCTTGTTGTCTCCTACGACTTGAATGTTATAGATTCCGCTAGGTAAAACCTGAATGTTAAATCTTTCAGTTGTTGAAGTAACATATTTAGTCATACTTACTTTTCCTGTGTTATCTGTAACAACCATTACATTATCTCCTTCTAGCAATTTACTTGAATTAAGATAGATGAAATCTGCAGTTGGATTAGGAAATATTGCAAGTCCAAGATTCTCTACTTTTAACGCTCCAACTCCTGTAACCATATAACCAAATGCGTTGAAGACATCAATTCCAGCTTCAACTACATGACCAGGATCTTGATCAGTTGCCGTTACAATAATTTGCATTTGATCATTGAACTCTATGTCATCAGATGATACAGTTACTTCATAAAGGTCAGACCATTCACCGCTAGATTCTGTTTTTGTTGGTAAAGAAAAGGTTGAAGTACCATTTGATAATTCTACAGTAAGAATATCATTAGGGGGTGTTCCTTGTCCTCCTACATTAGAAAACCATAAGTGATAAGAAATATCAATTCTATTGACATCACCAGAAAAATCAAGCAAAGGAGATGTAAGTATAACTGATCCATCGTCAATATCGTTTTCTCCTATACCTGACCCTGATGCACCGGTAACATAGTATGTTGTCCCTATATCACTTTCGATATCAAGGTCTGTTTGAGTTAATACTCCAGAATCTTCTAATCTACTTGGATTACCAATCTCCCAATCACCGCTTGTTGCATCACCACTAGCTGTCCAGCCTAGGTTTGCAAAGAAATCATCTTGGTACCCAATTATTAATTCTGTAGTATAATCTGCATTGTTTTGAGCAATTACATCTTGAGTGGTACCTAAGTATCCCCATTTCGCAACTTGTATGCCATAAGAAACATCATCTCTAACTCCTAGTTTCCATGTTCCATCTTCATCTGTCACAGTCTCTATAGTACTATTATTAGTATTGTCAAGAAGTACTACTCTTGCATCTTGAATTACATCTCCTGTTTCCTTATCTACTACGGTACCAGTTACTATACTATTTCCCATTTCTACATCAAGAATAGTTATTTCTCCACTTACTAGTGTAGCTTCAGCTATTACACTGTCATAATTAGGATGACTAAACATTACTTGAAAAGTCCCTGGATTTGCGATGCCAGTTTTATAATCTCCCATAACACCTGAAGATTTTTTGTTTTGTTGTGCAGACATGATTACAACATCAACATTAGGAATTCCGAAACCAGTAGTTTTGTCTGTCACATTTCCTTTTAAGTAAGATGCTCTTTGGTATCCTTGCACACCCTCGTTAGTCGTTGGTCTGAATATTTTCAATTTATTACTTAAACCTGGTCCATCAGTTGCCAAGATTAATCCGGATGGCAAAAATGGATAAACACCCCAACATCCGTTGAACCCGCCGCTTGATCCTGACTCAGAATCAAATGCAGCTACTTTTACCATGTTGTCAGGCTCATTTACATCAGTGATGACTACACCGTCTGTGTACCAGCTAGTAATTAGGAAACCATTCAAATAGTGTGTGTTGTGTGGTATAACTCCAAGGTTTTCAGTTTCTATAGATTTAAATCTATCTAAAGGCTTGATATCATCCAAATCAGAAATGTCGAAAGACTCTACAAAAGCATTAGCTCTTTCATCAGTTGTGAAGATGAAATTACCATCATCAGATGTCCATGCATTATGGGTAAATTCAAAAGAAGAAACTTCTCCGTTTAACAAAACAGGATTTGTTTTATCAGACACATCATATACTTGGAATCCAAATTGGAGCTCAGAAGTGTACATTCTATCATCTTTAACATATACATCATGTGAATAATGAATATCCGCAGAACCTACATGTACCGGATTCTTTTTATCTTGATTCAAATCCAAAATAAGAACTCCTCTATTTCCGATATTGGTTCCTGATAAATAGCAATATCCTTGATCGGTATCGATATATAAATTGTGACACCTATTTAATGATTGAGTAGAACCACTTACAGTAAGGTCTGGCTTCCAATATTCAGATGTTATCGTCTCAGGTGCTCCTGACATATCTATAATCAATAGTCCATCGGTTCCTTGATCAGAGGTTACGTATATGTGATCTTCGAAACTTTTGATATCTCTCCATGTTCCTGCCGGTCCTGGGATTGATGCTCTTTCAATTGGATTAGCAGGATCTTCGAGAGACCATATCATTGTTCTGGTTCTTGTACCCATTATAGCGTACTCTACGCCTGAAGTATCAACATATCCCCATATGTCATTTCCAGTTTCACCATTGTCTATAGAACTAACCAGTTCCATGTTGAATGTGAGTTGTCCATAACCAGTCATAGCTACAGCACATAAAAAAAGTACTTGTGTAAAATTTCGCATTAAGTTTCAGATTATTTTTTTGAATAAATTATTAATTCTTGAGTCCACTCCGAAA
>CAJXUU010000357.1 GCA_913061325.1 uncultured Saprospirales bacterium
TCTGCCTGTCTCGTGGGCTCGGAGATGTGTATAAGAGACAGATCCAGTATCTACTCTGGCGTGTTTTCAAAAGTACTTTATTCCTTGGTTGGCTAAATCGATTGGGAAGGATGTTATAAACCCATCTGTCATTTTGAAATCAAGTACAGAATTTAAACCAAATCTTACCTTCTTTGCCCAAGCAAAGATCGAATTTGAAAATGGCCATGTTTATGCCGACCTTTATAAAGGTAATGGTTCCGGTGATATGGTGCATCCAACAATGATGGATGGGTTTGTCGAACTTCCACAAGGAAAAAATGTTTATCAGTCAGGTGATGTATATACTTTTATACCATTCCATTCGATACTGAAATAGAAAATAATGAAAAAAGAACTTTCTCATATAGACGAAAAAGGGGATCCAGGAATGGTCGATGTCAGTCATAAGTCGACAACTGAACGTATAGCATCGGCCAGTGGAAGAATAGTTATGGGAACTGAGATTATGACCCAGTTGAGAGAAGATGGATTCAGTACTAAAAAAGGATCAATCGCTCAAACAGCCATAATAGCAGCTACAATGGCTGTGAAGAACACCTATAATACGATTCCTCTTTGTCACCAGATACCGATTACCTCTTGCAAAGTCTTCATAGATCCAATCCATGATGGATTTGATTTAAGGTGTACTGTCAAGACTATAGGACAAACTGGAGTAGAAATGGAAGCTTTACATGGGGTCAGTGTAGCTGGATTGACGATTTATGATATGTGCAAAGCGATCAGTCATGATATGCAGATAACTAATATTCAATTGGATCAGAAAAGCGGCGGAAAAAATGATTTCAAAAGGTAAACATCAGAAACATATCAAATTAGAAAAATCTAATATCGGTTTATATCATAGATGTGAATGGGCTATTTATGGAACTAATTGCAAAAATATAAGAATATTTTTTGATCAAATATCGAGTGGTCTAAACCCGTTTAACCTTATGTATGTAGATGCTGATCATGGAGATTCAGAAAAAGATACACATCATCATATAGGTAAGAAGGAATTTTCTATAAGCAATGTTCAATCATGGAATGAATATGATGATAGGTTAAACACCATGCAGGCTGATGCAGCTTTTGTAAATGGTAATCACTATCCTGCCATTCGTCAAATTGTAATTATTGATCCAAAAAAGAAAGATTCCCTAAAAAGAAGAGAAGACCAACTTAATAATATATCAATGGTTCTTGTCGAAAATTATGAAGATGAAATATATGATTTTGTAAAATCAAAAATGACAACAGATACTTTAGTTTTTAAGTCGTCTGATATAAAAGAGATCACAGCAAATATTGAAGAATCAATAGAGAGTGCCAAACCGGCTTTAAAGGCACTGATATTGGCTGGAGGCAAGAGTCAACGCATGGGTTTTGATAAGTCTCAAATAGAATATCATACAGGATTGAGTCAAGAGAAGTACCTCAATCAATTATTGAACGAATTAGGTGTAGATACTTATTTATCAAAGAGATATGACTATATAATTAAAGATAATGATCATGATCATCATGTCATAAAAGATAGACTGATAAACACAGGGCCATTTGGTGCTATAGTTTCCGCTATGATGTTGGATCCTAATGCCGCTTGGTTGGTTGTGGCCTGTGATATTCCTTTCTTAGATAAATCCTTATTAGAAAAACTTATTAATTCACGGAACCCAAGCAAATTTGCAACTGCATTTAGAGGTTCAGAAAACCCATTTCCTGAACCTCTGATAACAATTTACGAGCCCAGAGCTTATCAAAGGTTATTATCTTTTCTACCTCTAGGCTATACTTGTCCTCGTAAGGTGCTTATCAATTCAGATATAGAAGAGATTATATTAGAAGATATGAACGCTATTACAAATGCCAACACACCAGAAGAAATGGAGCATGCAAAATCAAAACTGGCAAATGGATAAAGCTCGATACATAAGACATACTTTATTGGAAAGAATAGGGGAGAGTGGTCAAAATAAACTACTCGGTTCTTGTATTGCAATCGTTGGATGCGGTGGTTTAGGATCTATTGCCGCACCTTATTTAGCAGGCGCTGGAGTTGGTCAACTGATCCTAATAGATGGCGATGTACCGGATATTAGTAATCTGCATAGACAAGTATTTTTCTCTGAGGAAAAAACACAAAAAACAAAATCAACTTTACTAGCAGAACATATAAAAAAACTTAATAGTGATATTAAAGTTACGGTTTTCAATCAAATGATTTCTAAATCAAATATTGAGGGGTTACTCAGAGGTGCAGATATCGTTCTTGAGTGTACTGATAATATTCAAGCGAAATATTTGGTGAATGATTATTGCCACTTAAATACTATCCCTGTGTCATATGGAGCTATTTACAAGTATGATGGATATGTTTCGTTCTTTGAGAACGCAAACTCTGACTCTATTCATTTAAGAGATATATTTCCAATTCCAAATGACGATATCCCAACTTGCTCAGAGGTAGGAGTATTAGGCACTTTGGCTGGTCTTATTGGCATCCTTCAAGCAAACGAAGCTATTAAGTATATAACCAATGCTGGCGACATGCTCATTGGTAGATTATTGTCTTATGATATATTAACCAATAATCAAATGAAGTTAAAGTTAAAAAAGTCCTGGCCAGAAGAAATTGCTAAAGTTTTTAATTCATCAAGCTATCCAATGTCAGTTTTTTGTGATGTACCAGAGATCACTTTAGTAGAAGTCTTAGAGAATAGAGAACAATATGAATTGATATCAATACTTGAAGATGATGAACATAAAAATATTGACAATCAAGTTATTAGACTTCCTCTTAGTGAATTTAATCTAGTTGAATGGGAACCAACATCTAATAAAGCTCATGTATTTTATTGCATGTCAGGTATAAGGTCAAGTCAATTGGTTATGAATTTAATTGAGAATAATAGAAATACCCTCTCATTAAAAGGTGGATTGAGAGCCTACTTGAAATAGTCTTCAATTCATGAAAAGTCTAATAACTGTTTTTGTACCCAGTGATTTATTATTCTCATCTACAAGGTCGTCTACTATTATTGTATTTGGTCTTCCATCTCTCCCAAAACTAAGAATGTCCAATCTTTCTTTGGTTGTGCTAATCCCAGAAGATACATTGTCTTCTCTACCTTTTAACTTCTTCAGGGCAGCGGCATCTCTTCCAATTCAATTATCTTGTATTGTAATAACCAACACATCGTCAATAAGGTCGTAATTAATATAGAGCTTGCCAACACCAACTTTATGAAAGAGCCCAGGTTTGAATGAGTTTTCCACGATAGGTTTTCAATTCATCTCCCTATAATTCAGACAATAATTACAAGAGTTAGATAATGAGGTACAATATATCATATCTTTGTGATGCGAGCATCGACAGATGCTGATTATTGTACCGATGTTGATCGACATGAGTAGGCCTACCATGTTTTAGATTCACTTTCACCCCATTGAGGGGCTTCAAGCAAAGCGAGCATCTCTATCAGATTCTTAATACCCGATATTTATACTCATTTATTTTGGGTAGACTCATGATGTCTTGGCAAGCTACTTTTAGCGTACATTTTGTTCTTTTTTCAGAGTCGGTTTCCACATCTACCTTCTCCATAGCTATTAGAGCCCAGAATATTGATGGTGGCAATCCTAAAATGCTTCCATGCGCTCTTTTTTTGTTGTATGCTAAATAGAACTTATTGAGTCTTGTCTCTAAGCTGTCTAAGGATGTAAATCTGTCTTTTGTTATAGCTTTTCCTAGTGTTTTATGGAAACTTTCAACATGACCATTTTCTTCAGGCGTATAGGGATGAGTATGGACTTGACTCAGATAGTTCTCTTCAAAAAAAGTTATTATTTCTTTACTCGAAAATTGCTTGCCATTATCAGATCGGACTTCTATATCTATTGATTTGTCCATACCACGATATGGTTGGATGTAGTGTGCAATTACATACTCCCAAACTTCCTTTACTTGAGCGGTTTTTATCTGTAATCCAACTGACCAGTGTAGTACATACCTTGTAAAAGTATCGATTACTGTAAGTACAATATTTCTTTTTCTCATGTACCCGTACATATTTTATGTCCATTTCTATTACTTCCAATGCCTTACTTGGTGCGACCCTTCTATATTGTACATATTTCTTTCCTGATTATTTCTTCTTGTCTTCTAGTAATAAGTGTTCATACATCAGTCTGTACACCTTCTTGTGGTTAATAAAGTAGTTAGCATGATCTGGATCTAGTTTGACATCTACTATTCTCTTTACAACAGTGGTAGTATCGATTAGCTCAGCATCTTTGCTTGACTTAGCCTTATAGTGTGTGTTCGTGCTCGGTCGCCTCCCTCTTTTCTTACCACTTTGCTTGTAATAGAATTGATTCTTAGTCATTCCTGTTATCTCAAAGCAACGATCCAGACTCAATCCCTGTGCACAATATGATCTTACCATTTCCGTTTTCTCAACTCTGGATACCTTTTTTTAAGAAGGTCGCCCTTAAGTTTGCTCTCTAGCTCTTTTTCAGCGAGTAGAATCTTTAAGGCTTCATTCTCTTTCTCCAAACTCTTAATCAATTGTTGATCTTCTATGTTTTTTTATGCACCAGTCCAGATTCACCGTATACTGTAAACTTCTTCTTCCAATAATAGTACGTTCCTGGATACAAGGCGTACACGTCAAGAGTTTTCTTAACCCCATTCTTTTTTGCTTCCGATAGTATCAGTAGCTTTTCTGCCTTCGTAAATTTCTTTGTTCCTTTTGATGTCTTTTTCACATCCATAATTACAATTGTTTTTTGTAATTATTGTATCTAAATATCTGGGGGTGTAACAGGCAATTGAAAGTGATTGTAATTTAACAATTTAGATGTTAAAACTAAAAACTTAAAACCAAAGAGTTCTATTTACTTTACTATAATACATATCAGTGCTTCAGGGTCTTGCCCCAACCCAATAACTGCCATCCTCCAAATGTTCCTTTTTCCAGATTGGAACAGTATCTTTTAGTGTATCAATAGCATAACGACATGCTTCAAAGCACGCATCTCTATGACCAGATGAAACAGCAATAATTACAGCAATGTCTTTAATACCTACATATCCTTTTCGATGATGGATAGCAACTTTGGAAACGTCATATTTCTCAAGGCATCTTTTGGCTATCTTATTCATTTCCTTTTCTGCCATTGCATCATAAGTATCAAAATCTAGATGGGTTACGGATTCACCTTTATTCTGATTTCTGACGGTTCCTATAAATAAACAATTACCGCCACATTTATCATCCAAAATAGATATGTAAGCCTCATCGATTGATAGGGTAGTCTCTGATATTTTCACTGAAATATTATTCATGGATTTATGAGATTATCCACCTGAAACTGGAGGTATAATTGCAATTTCATCGTTTTCTGTTATAGATTGTTGATCATCAGCATATTCTTGATTCACAGCGATGAAGTAAGATTTAATTTTACTTAACCGTTCGTTTTTATTATTTAAATATGAACCTGTCTCTTATACACATCTGACGCTGCCGACGAAGAGGATAG
>CAJXUU010000358.1 GCA_913061325.1 uncultured Saprospirales bacterium
GAAAGAAAGATGCCGCAGCCAACCCAAAGGCAATAGCCACCGAAGCCGCTACAAAATCAGGTGGATAAATTCTAAAATATCCTGCAACACAAACTGCAACTACAGCTGATAAACGTGCCGCCATCAATTCTCCTTTTTCTGAAATGTTGGGCTTTATCATTTTTTTGATCAAGTCATGTGCTACTGAAGAAGAAATTACCAATAACAGTCCTGCCGCTGTAGATAGTGCCGCCGCTAATCCTCCTGCGGCAACTATAGCAATCACTCAATTCGGTAATTTGGCAATTTCAGGATTCGCTAACACCATGATGTCCTTATCCACCGTCAATTCATTTTTTATTGGATCACCAACATATTGAACGAGGCAATCACTGTTATTATCCTCAAAAGATATCAGACCTGTTTCTTCCCAAGTGCCAAACCACTCTGGTAATTCAGTATATTCTCTGTTACCAATAGGAATTAATTTATTCCTTCAACTCTTTAGATAGGTCTAATTCCTATTCTCCAAATTCCTTCTTCGAATCTTGGACCCCCTTTAGTGATTTCAATTGCTTCTTCTAAATTTTTAGCTAAGAGGTGATAGTACCCAGCAATAACCTCTTTAGTTTCGTTATAGGGTCCATCCACTATTTTTCCATATTCAGTTCTGACAAAAATGTTCAGCTAGTTCTCGACTATAATTGTTTTTAGACTTATTCATTTCTTTATTAGGGCAACTTCCTAGATGTTTGGTGGAGCTCAATTTATCAGTATAAACATCTTACATATCATTGAGCCTTTGAATTGGCACCGATATTCAAATATAACAATATCACTATTAATGAGTGTTTGGGGCGTTTGTACGTGTGTAAACCCTTTAGCATTGTCATTCCGAGTGAAGTCGAGGAATAGAATGCCCTTATACCTTTAATTTCGACCGAAGTGGAGAAATCTACTATAATCAGTTTATTTGCGCAATGGCTTTGTTAAACAATTTTGTGCATTATGGTTTACACACCGTTTGTACAGATAGTAATTTGACTAAGAGCTAAAATTTTAAATTAAAATCTGCGCGGAATCTATTATTCGTTTCCAAAGCTGTTTGAGTATTACTTTCTTTAGCAATAGCTTTTGTGAAATAGGATCGGATAACAATATTCATGTCTTTTTTTATTGCGTAGGATAATCGAATCTCGTGCCCTTTAAAATTACTCGACCTTGTTCCAGAGGCGTTGTCGAGATCCCATCTGACCCAGTCATCTTGGGCGAGAAAATCAACTATTGCATATTTTGGTATGTGGGCATAGTAGTATGCGAGCAGGAAATTTCCTTTTTTATCTATGCTTCCTATTTTTAGATTTGTGACAAATCCTGTTTTCTCATCTTGAAGACCAGCTTGCGTTATAATAGAATCTTGGTCGTAGTTAGTAAGATTTTTTATGTAATCTATTCCGATTGAGATCGGCGTTATATAATCAAATCTAAGCGAAAGACTAGAAATGGATAAGTCATAATCAAGGATATGGTTGTCTGCAATATCATTCTTATCCGAAATTTCATCAAAGCCTAAGTAACTAGTCCCTGCTGTAATCTTAAGAATTGAGGCTTTTGTTTCTAAGACCAGTTGGGCTCCCATCAATGAAGGATCGTCCTTAAAGTTTTGGCCTTTACTATTGATAATGAAGTAGCCTAAATTATATTTCAGCTGGGTGTTTTTGATAAAAGTATTACCGCCAGAAAATACAAGTCCTTCTGGTGTAACATCATCGTCCCAAACCAACTCGTTTTGTTTCCAAAAAGGAAAATTGTTTTTACCTGCCCAAAAGGAAAAGTTGTTTTTTGAGAACTTCACAAATGCCTTATCTATCACGATAGAGTGATTTTCGTTTTGGCCCAGCGTGATGTGTGGTGATTGTCGATTATCACCTACACCGGATCTGATTCTGGCTCCGATGGTAAGATGTTGATTGCTTTGATAATTAAACCCGACTCGTAACCGATACCTTAGTCGACCTCGATCATCACGAAGCGATCCATCTCTTTTTAGAGAATTCCAGTCTTGCTCTCCACGAAATCTGAAATCTCCATAAAGTTTGAGGTTGTTAGATGCACTTTTAGTGTTCTTGAGTGTTTGAGGGGGAGCTTGGTTTGACGTTTGGACTGTTGTAGTATTATTTGGTTCTACGGTGACCAACATTTTCTCTCCATTGTTATTTTTATCAGTGTTCGTCCATAGCAAATACTTGCCAGGTAAGAGCATCACACTAGTTGGATTTTCATCCAAAAGATCTAGGTGGTTGGCAATGCGCTGGATTAGTACATTTTCATTGTTGTAAATTTCGTAGGATTCGTGAGGGTAGTAGTATGCACCGCCATCTTCGACAGCATTGGTTTTTGTATACACAACGAGTTTTCCAGTATTGCGAGTGTTGCTCTGTACTTTCCCAATAAATCTTTTTTGAATGAGGGATTGTGCTTCTTGTGTTTGTGTCCATTCTACAAAATCCGAAACATCTTTTCTTCCAGGCCACCATAATAAGTATAGGGGTCTAGTAATGGGGTAGCTCTGATTTTCTACAGTTGCTTCTTGACCATCTACGGCAATGGTTTTACTTTTTGATTGAGAATTAAGAAACGAAAAACTAATCTGTCCGATGGAACCAGGTGTATCTCCAACCATTGTGATTATTTCCTTGTCGATCGCTACTTTTTGACAATTTATATAATCCTCTTGACCTAGAATAGAGGAACGAAATACTTTATGAGTAGCGGATTGTTCATTAACAATAAAAGGCTTGATGGCAAGGTCGGGTCCACCCAATTGATTCCAATTGGTGACACGATTGGTGAATATGTCTTTGATTTGGGCTTTCGTCAAATTGTCTATTGGAATATCACCATGTACAATTATAGCTATGGCATCCCACCCGATGAGGGTGCTTATTACTCCCTTGCCTAATACCTTTGGACTTGGTATTCTAGCGACACCCGCTATATCGGCATTTCCCTCTATGATAGATTTTTCTCCTCCTGAACTTTCTGTATCAGTCTTTAAATTGAATTTAGCTTTTGTATAATGAGTTTGGGCGTCCTTTATAAAATGTGCAATAGTGGAAGATCCTTCATAAGAAATTACTGACTTTTGACTGAGACCTTGATGCAGGCAAAAGAACATAGAAAAGGTAAAAGCTAAATATTTCATTCGTGTAGGCTATTAACTCTGATCATGAAATAGACTCCCAAGAAAATCTAGCGGTGCTGTATGGTTGTTGAGCTTTTCTATATTGAAGGGATCCCCATTTAATGATAAATAAGTGCCAAACTAGTTAATACAACTGCAGCTTTCAATGATAAGAATCAGTCGAGTAGGGAATCTTCGTCATATATACATAGAAGTAAAAGACATTTAGAGTTTTATCTTATTTGGGGGGTAGAAGCGTTACATCCCTGAAGATTACACTTTTTAGGCATTTAATTTTTTACTCCTTCAATCCTTTATTGTTTCGTTAGGTTCAATCAAGTCCCACAAGTTTCCGTATAAGTCTTCGAATACAGCGACCGTTCCATAGTCAAATTCAGTGGGTGGTCTAATAAAACTTATTTTTCTAGCAGTCATTTTATTAAAATCCCTCCAAAAGTCATCAGTAAAAAGAAAAAAACCGAATCTTCCTCCTGTCTGGTTCCCAATGCTTTCAGATTGCCTTTCATTCGCTGCTTTTGCAAGTAACAAACTACATTCTTTAGATCCGGGAGGAGCAACCAATACCCACCTTTTCTCTTCGTCAAGTTTTGTGTCTTCGAGAAGTGTGAAATCTAATTTTTTAGTGTAAAATTCGATTGCTTCATCGTAATCTTTAACTACATAATGCAATATGTGCTAGTCGTTGGTTCATCGGTTATTTAAGTGTGTTAATTCTAGCAAAATAAAATGATAAGAGAAGTAAATACAAAGTTTTTATTACGTTAATATCTAATGATGTATGGCGTTTTTATTCTTATTTATACTTTTCAATTTGGAAGTATCTCTTTTTAAGCAGCTCTTTGTAAGCGGATTTCATTTTTTGCGATAGGAATGATTGATCAATCCATTTTATTGCTGTGTGTTTATTCTTAGTTAAACGATTAAATACACCGAGGATCTGCTTGTTAGTCAGCTCCAATACTTTACCCAAATGCTCAAAGTTCTCCCGTTTCAATTTCCTTTTTTTACCATCAAGATTTAAAGCTAGCTCTTCTATATCT
Source organism: uncultured Saprospirales bacterium (assembly GCA_913061325.1). Lineage (GTDB taxonomy): Bacteria > Bacteroidota > Bacteroidia > Chitinophagales > Saprospiraceae > CAJXUU01. Next base: position 4,225 of record CAJXUU010000358.1, read on the forward strand.
TCAGGGTTTATTATCGAGGCATTCAATAGATCATATGCAGGAGCTAATATCCATCCCGATGGGTTCTTAATCATTGAGAAATTTTTCAGATGCATATCATTGTTTCCGGATAGAAATGAGAACAGAGCCAATTCGAAATAAAGAATCTTATCTAACATTGTATTATCCGAATAACTGTCTAGTGCTTTGCCTACTTTTTCCATTGATCCCTTATACTTATCAAATGCCTCTGTGATTTGAAACATGTCTATCATATGTATCTTACCACCATCTTTTGTCCGGTCGATTCGCTTTGTGATATAAGAAAGTTCTCCGGATGCTAACCGGATTAGTGATGAAGGTACCACCTGTATTCCGAAAGCCTCCGCTATCCTCATAGTTACGTGTTCGTTTTCTGGCATCTCAGGAAATTTATTTGATGGTGGCTTAAGAATGTATTGCCCACCTAAAGCTCCTACAACTGTTAAGCGACTGTCTGATTTTTCCTTAGTTGCTTTTATTAACGACATTGATAGTTTCGCTTGTACCCCTGGCACTGAAACACTCCGTTCTATTACCTCTTTTGCCAATGCGTCCATTTGATCTAAAGAATATTCAATTTCAGGAGGTTCTTTTGTTCCAAAGAATTCTAAAGAACATTTTTCATGAAAGTCTTTTTCGATTTTCATTGATTCATAACAATATAAACATCTATTCTTCATGTTCTTGTATTATTGGTTTGATGCTTACAGCTCCAATGCAATTTTGACAACATGCTAACAATAATCCCATTCGATCGTTACGATTGATTTTCCAGTTTTCGGTGGCTATATTTAGTAACCAACCTTCAGGAATCAATCCTTCGAAAAATGGAAATAGTCGTCTATCTGTGTATGGCTTATCTGTTACTGGCATAGTGAATGTGATAAAATCATCAGGATAACTTTTTACGTACTGGGCATCATACTGAAATACATATTCACCATCATTAGTCTCAGTTATAATTCCAGCCAAATTTTCCCTATAATAAACTTTTGCTTGTCTCATTCATTCAAGTCTTTGCTTTTTACTGGAGCTAATTCATGTCCGAACATACTCAGCACTATATTCACTTTTTCCATATTTAGATTCGTTTTGCCCTGCTCGATTTTTCGAACTACGGTTAATGCGACTCCAGCACGGTCAGCGAATTCCTTTTGAGTAAGATCTACTTCATTTCTACGGTCTTTTACAAATTTTGCTATTGGTGTCATTATATGTTTTTAAATATAATATTTGGTAAATATACATAATTACTGTCTCTTATACACATCTCCGAGCCCACGAGACAGGCAGAAATCTCG
>CAJXUU010000359.1 GCA_913061325.1 uncultured Saprospirales bacterium
ACGAGATTTCTGCCTGTCTCGTGGGCTCGGAGATGTGTATAAGAGACAGCCTCATCAATTACTCCTCCTAGAAGAAGAACTCAGTATTCTATTTAGTAACTTTTCAGCATAAAGTAATAACTCCAAAATTTTATTGGAAGGATCAGGATATTTTTTTGCTCTTTGACAAAGTGACACCCAGTATCTTGTTTCTCTCGCTTCTTTATCAGCAATTTTTAGTTTATGAATAAAATCAGCTCTACTTTCTGCGCTTTGTGCCTCATTTGAATTTGCTCCAATTGACGTTCCTGCCTTTAACAATTGTTTAGCAAGGACATATTTCCTAGTATCCTCAAGTTTTTCAGTGTATTCTATAATCTCCAAAGCCAACTCAAACGTTACTTCTAATAATTCATTCCTCTTTTCCATATCATATTAATTTCCATATCAAAAAAAAATCACCACACCCCCAAATCATCATATCGCCACATCAAACCATCACATCACCACATCACCACATCAAACCATCACATCACCGCATCACCACATCAACCAATCACCACATCATCTAATCAACCATCAACTAATCACCTAAATTTGTATAAAATGGCAACAGCCAATCTTCTCTCGTACTGCGCTTTCAAGATCTCAAGATCATAATCGATCAACTCCATTTCTAATCTCAACAATTCTTCAAATCTTGTTCCTTCAGAGCTATACTCAGTTCTCATAAGTTTCAAAGTTTCTCTAGTTATCGTTTTGAGTGATTGGTATTTACTAATTACTTGCTCCGTATATTCTATAGTAGCATAAGAGAGTTCGATTTCTGCTTCGAACATATCTTTCACTTCTTCTTTTTTGGCATTGATCGCATCCTGTCTTATGGCTTCTTCTTGGCGTATTGCTTTGAATCTCCCTATGTGAATAGGGATTGATATACTTCCCATTGGCATCAAAACATCTCTACCATTCCCTGGAATAACTACATCATTTCGACCATCGATATAGGTATAATCTAAGCCAACCCCTATCTTTGGTTTGGTATCGTATTTAGTTAATGCAATTTTGGAATTTGAGGCTACGATTTGATTCTCGAAAATTCTAAACTGAGGATGACCATTATCAGCATATTGTATCAACTCATTTTTTAAAAGTGGATTATCACTAACTTGTGGTAAAACTACCTCCGTTGTCAATGCTCTTCCTGTCCATCTATTAATCATGATGGTTGGTTGCTCCATTCTCTTTGTTATTAATGACAGATCAGCTTCTAATAATTCTCTTTTTCTTTCTGTGAATAATACGTTGCTTAATTTCCCTTTCCCAGATCTGACCGCCGACTTTGATAGTTCTTCAAGTGCATCAAGTATTTCAAGTCTCTTATTTATTATTCCTTTTTTGGATTCCAAAAATTGCAACATGGCATATGATGTACGAATCGCATATTCAATGTCTATTTCTTTTACCTCATCAGTATAGGATTGGACTTCCGCCATCGATCTTGCAACATTACTTTTGGCATCAAGAGATCCCTTCCATGGTATCATTTGTGAAACACCAATTTTTAATCTCTGGGCTCCTAGTCTTGTTTCTATTGGAAATACTCCAACACCAAGATTCACTTTTGGATCTGGCCAATCATTCACCTGATCCGCTTTAAGTAATGATGCCTCATAGTCCAATCTAATAGATTTTAGACCTGGATTATATGAAGTTGCCATATCAACCAATTCCTCTACCGTCTGAGCACCTATGGAGGACTGTAGCAAGACAAAAGCCAATATTATTAAGTTATACTTCTTCATTCTTTTTCATCTTTAGGTTGAAAAATAGTTGTCCTTCCTTCCATAGAGAAAAGAGAACTGGAACGGTAAACATGGTAATCACCTGCAGCATCATACCTCCGAAACTTGGTATGGCCATAGGTAACATAATATCTGATCCTCTACCAGTACTGGTCAACACTGGCAACAGTGCGAGAATAGTGGTTGCCGTAGTCATCATTGCAGGCCTTACTCTTCGGAGTCCACCTTCTACTATTGCATCCCGTATTTCGGCCTTAGACTGCGGTGAATTCTTTTTGAAACTATCTTTTAGGAAGGTAGCCACCAATACACCATCATCCGTTGCAATTCCAAATAGGGCTAAGAATCCAACCCATACGGCGACACTCAAATTGATATTTTGGATCTGGAATAAGTCTCTCATATTGGAACCAAACAAACTAAAGTCCATGAACCATTCTGTATTATACATTCCAATCATTATAAAACCACCGGCAAATGCAACAAATACACCTGAAAAAACCATTAGAGAAATAGCTATCGATCTGAATTGTAGATACAGTATGATAAATATCAAGGCTAAAGCAATTGGTACTACAAGCCCTAGTCGTTTATTTGCTCTTACTTGTTGCTCGTAGTTTCCTGCAAAGTCATAGTTTATACCTGCTGGAATCTTTAGTTCTCCGTCATCCCTAAGCTGTTGAAAATAATTTTGTGCATTATTGACAACATCTACTTCAGCATAACCATCCTCTTTATCAAATAGAACAAACCCTACCAAGAATCCATCTTCACTTTTTATAGCTTGTGGTCCTTGCTCATATTTCACATCTACAAATTCACCCAAAGACACCTGACCATTATTAGGCGTGTCCATATAGATATTTTTAATAGACGAAATGTCATTTCGGTATTCCATCGGATATCGAATTCTAATGGCATATCGTTCTCGACCTTCTACAGTGGTGGTCATATTCATTCCGCCTATCGTGGCTTGTATTTGTGTTTGAACAGCTTGCACCGTCAGACCATATCTTGATATGACTTCCCGATTGATATCTATAAGCATATAAGGTTTGCCTACGATTCTTTCTGCAAATACGGCTGCATCTTTCACACCATCCACATCTTTGAGATGCTTTTCTAATTCTAATCCAACTCTTTCTATCGTCTTGAGGTCTTGACCTCTCACTTTGATACCCATTGGAGCCCTCATCCCAGTTTGCAACATCACAAGCCTAGTTTCTATAGGCTGTAGTTTTGGTGCTGAAGTGACTCCTGGTAGCTTGGTTACACTTACTATCTCATCCCAAATATCATCTGGTGATTTGATATGGTCTCTCCATTGCCGATAATATCTTCCTCCATCATCAGGTATAAGATTTCCGTTATCGTCCCTGATATATTCTCCCTTTACAAATTGGTATCTTAGTCGGTGTCCTTCCTTATTAGTTTTATATTCCGATTTATAATTGATAACATTTTCATACATCGACATCGGTGCAGGATCGAGTGGACTTTCTACTCTACCTGCCTTACCTACCACACTTTCTACTTCTGGAATGGCTGTTACAGCCATATCTAATAATTTTAAGTTTTTACTATTCTCAGCAACACCGGAGTGAGGCATGGAAGTAGGCATCAATAAAAAAGAACCTTCATTGAGCGATGGCATAAATTCTTGACCTGTTTCTTGAAATACTTGTATTCCTAAGAAAACTATAAATCCAACGAGTATAAGAAATAGAATTTTGACTTTCAACAGAAATCGTAGAATAGATTCGTAAAAGTGAATGACCATCCAGAAAAAGGACAGTAAAACAGCAATGATGAGTATGACAAAAAAGCTATTGGTAAATAGCGACTTGTTCACTCCAAGCGGCATCCAAGATTTAGTAAGAAAAATAGCAATGATCAATGCATAAATTACATTTGATACGATCATGAATATTTTACTAGTTCTAGGATATTTATAGTCGATACTGGCTTGTCCGAGAGCGACACCACTTATAATACTAATGATGAGAATCAATGGGTGACCTATAACGAAATAGGCCATTATAGAACCTAAGAAAGCTATTGTACTCAAGCCAAGTCCAAGCTTTTTACGCTCAATCTTTATGCTAAATAATGAATGTGCGAGCGGCGGTATGAATACCAAGGCAACTATTACTGCAGATATGAGTGCAAACGTCTTCGTATAGGCAAGAGGTCTAAACAATTTACCCTCTGCAGCTTCCATAGCAAACACGGGTAGAAAACTTACAACCGTCGTAGCTACAGCTGTCAGTACTGCTGAACCTACTTCCATGGTGGCTTCATAGACAGAATTCATCAATGACTCCTTTCCAAACATTTTATCTTTTCGATCTATGATACTTTCCGTCAGCACTATACCCATGTCCACCATAGTTCCTATTGCTATGGCGATTCCTGAGAGTGCTACAATGTTAGCATCTACACCAAAGTACTTCATGGCAATAAAGCACATCAATACAGCAATAGGTAGCGATCCCGCCACTAGAATAGACGACTTTAGATTAAACAGAAGGAGTATGACGACAATGATAGTAATCAATATTTCCAAAGTTAAAGCCTCTTCGAGCGTACCTATCGTTTCCTTGATCAACTGTGTTCTGTCATAAAAAGGAACAACAGTTACTTGAGAAATAGTACCATCAGCCAATGTTATAGTCGGCAGTCCTGGACCTAATTCTTTGATCTTTTGCTTTACGTTGTTGATCACTTCAAGAGGATTGGCCCCATATCTTGCTACAACAACTCCACCCACAGCATCAGCACCAGATTTATCCAATATTCCTCGTCTTGTTGCTGGTCCAACATAGACCTTTGCAATATCTCCAATAGTGATAGCAGTACCTTTAATTGACTTTATGACACTATTCTCAATGTCTTCTATAGATTTAACATATCCTAGTCCTCGTACAAAATACTCTACCTGGTTAATTTCTATCGTCTGAGCACCAATATCCAGGTTACTACCCTTAATTGCCTTCATTACTTGAGCCAGTGTAATGCCTTTAGCCTTCATCTCTGAAGGATTTACATCTACTCTATATTCTTTGACAAAGCCACCGATAGATGCAACTTCTGATACTCCTTCAGCTGCAGATAATCCGTATTTCACATAAAAATCTTGTACTGATCTCAGATCTTGGGGATTCCATCCACCTGTAGGGTTTCCATCTTTGTCTCTTCCTTCTAGTGTGTACCAAAAGATCTGACCCAATGCAGTAGCATCAGGCCCCAATGTCGGCGACACTCCTTCTGGCAATAAATCCGCAGGCAGAGAATTAAGCTTCTCGAGTATACGACTACGACTCCAGTAGAACTCTACATCTTCATCAAATATCAGATAGATACTCGAAAAGCCAAACATGCTATTACTCCTCACACTCTTCACCCCAGGAATACCAAGTAAAGATGAAGTTAATGGATAAGTTATCTGATCCTCTACATTCTGAGGAGATCTACCCATCCATTTCGTAAAAACTATTTGTTGATTTTCGCCTATGTCTGGAATGGCATCCACTGAGACAGAATCTCTTGGCAACCAATTGATTCCAAAATCAAACGGAGCTACCACAACTCCCCATCCCAAGAAAAGCAGTAAAAGTAACCAAGTGATCAGTTTGTTCTCTAGAAAGAACTTGACTATATATTTCAATGTATATCAATTAAATATTGAACAGTATATCAACTGTCTCTTATACACATCTGACGCTGCCGACGAAGAGGATAGTGTAGAT
>CAJXUU010000360.1 GCA_913061325.1 uncultured Saprospirales bacterium
AGATTTCTGCCTGTCTCGTGGGCTCGGAGATGTGTATAAGAGACAGGGCTAGCACCCATAATATCTGCAACTTCTTGCCTAGGAAGATCTTCAATAAAACTAAGAACAAAAGCTGTGCGTTGAGATTCGGGCAAAGAGCGAATTGCAAGTTGAAGTGTGATTGCACTTTCTTTATTTTCCAGTAAAATTCCAGGATGATTAAATTCGATCTCGACAGCATTTTCAAGACGTATAGAACGAACTTTATTATTCTTTTTTATCTGATTTAATGCTGTATTTACAGTGATCCTGTATATCCAAGTTTTGACCGTAGAGTTTCCTTTGAACGACCCTGCACTTCTATAAATCTTTGTAAATACATCTTGTGTAATCTCTTCAGCAGTAGATACATCAGGCACAAAACTCATCGCAGTATTATACACCAGCTTATTATAAAGGTCATACAACTGCCTAAAAGAAAGCTGATTACCTTCAGAAATCAATCTTAGTATGTGGTGATGTTCGTTCAAATAGTCCTATTCTTAACGTGTTAAACTGTATACTCTTTAGATCACTCAAAAACGACAATCCTTCTCTCAATTGCTAATAATTCTAATTATTAGATCAATATTGAAAAAATCCAGTAGCCATCATTTTATGAACATCAATAATAATGGTATGATTTAGAAGCAGTACAGGGTCCCAAAAGTAAGAAATATGTAAATTGGAACACTAAAACATTAGTTGATCTTTCACCAGAACGTATTATACAACAAGGCACGTTTTTATGCACTGATATATTATCTCTCTATAAAAAACGTAGTATAGTGGGGAAATAAAGCGGAAGAATGTGACTTTATTATTGAACCGTTCCTTACCTAAACTTTGTGATATTTACTTCATACATATTGTGCTCTATTGCATAGATGACTACACCAGCTATATTTTTACACCCTGTTTTCTCTAATATTCTATTACGGTGCCCCTCTACAGTTCGAGGACTAATGTATAGTTGTTGAGCAATTTCTTTAGTAGTTAATTCATTGCACATCAGAGTAATCACTTCTGCCTCACGAGATGTCAACGTCTCATTACTTTCTTTGGTTTTTGCTATCAGCCTTCTGTTTCTGATTAGTTTTAATATATCATCATTGATATAGAACCCATTTTCCGCCACCTTCCTTATTGTATGAATTACAACCTCAGGATTCTCATTTTTTGCTAAAAACCCAGAAACTCCTTCATCCAATAGCTTTAATATCAGACTATCGTTGTAATGTGAAGAAAGTACAATAATTTTTAGGTCGTGTTCATTTTTATTTAATTCTGTTAATGTATCGATACCATCCAAAACAGGCATCGAGAGATCCAACAAAATAAGGTCAGTTTCAAAATTTGGCGTTTCTAATAAATCCAGCAATTCTTGGCCATTGCTAGCTTCATGAGTTACTTGTATGTCATCTTCTTGTTCTAGTAGCAGCTTTATCCCTGCCTTGAATAATCGTTCGTCGTCTACAATAGTGATCTTATGCTTAATCATAATTTGGGAAATTTATTTTTACCTTAAATCCTTTATTTTTAGAAGATTTGATCGTGATATTTCCATCTAATAGTGATACTCTAGTTTTTACATTGCTTAACCCAAGCCCATATTTTATTTTTTCAAAGTCAATGCCTACACCATTATCGATATAGGTCATTGATAGATCTTTGTTATTTTCTTCAAAATTTATTTTAATAATAGATGCCTTTGCATATTTCAGAGTATTATTTGTCAATTCCTGTACTATCCTGTATATATGAAGCAGTTTAAAATCATCCGTTATTTTTATTAAAAAATCATTTTCAATAGTAAACTTAAGCATATCTGGCAAATTAATCTGAGCCTGCAATTCCTTAAATGCCTCGTGCAAACCATATTTCCGAAACATTATCGGCATTAATTCATGAGATATACTTCTTGTGCGCTCTGTGCTACTTTTTAGAGATGTAGTTATCTGATCTATTAACTTTGTGATCTCTTCATCCTGTGGAATTCTTTTACTCAGTGCATACAAATTCAAGTTTATTATACCCAATTGTGAAGACACATCATCATGCAATTCTTTTGCTATTCTAGTCCTTTCATTTTCTTTGGTTTTTACAGTATTAAGGAGCATTTCCTTCTGATAAAACATACTTAACTCTTGCTCATTTAATTTGCCTTGTGTGATCTTTTTTTGAGCATGATTCAAAAACCAAATGAACCCTAATGCCAAAATAAGCATAATCAAAACACTTATAAAAATATAAAGTACTAACGAATTATCAGCCACGGTTATATATTTGTTTACGACTTGAAAATGCTGCCACCAAAATTATATATCCAAACAGAGCCTTTGTGATTAACATAATAATAAGCCGGATAAGCCATACAATCGCATCAACCTCAATATCAAACTGACTTAAAATATTACTAAATGCCATTACAATAAAAGACGTCATTTGGTATAATAACAAACCCGAAACTATCCATCTAATCATTTTATATTCAGCGTCATCTCTATCCAACAAATGATAAAATGTAAGAATGCAATATACAATTAGAGTTAAGCTGACTAAAGATGCAGCATAGCTATTAAAACTATGAAGCGGCTGAAGAAGTATTGAATTCAAAACACATAAAATTAATATTATTCCTGTCACAGTTTTAATAGGATATTTCAATTTCATTCTCATAAACACACAATGGAAGAAACTACTTAATAGTATCAGTTCCAACAATGTATATAAATGCAACCATTGCAAATTATTTTGTTGCTTCATGCTTAAAGCAAAAGTCACAAGTTCAAATGCCCCACTTACAATTAAATAAATAGAAAACACTTTCATAGCAGGGCCTAATTTCCTATATGCTACAATTCCTATAATAGAAAGTAATACAGAAAGATATACTCCATATGAAGACAATTCAAGATACAGTTCTACCATAATCTAGTTATATGCTAAGAAAATGCTACTTTAGAGGAGGATAACAAGTCTTAGGGCATGGTGTAGTTAAGTCATAAATATTAGCAAGCGGAGGCAGTATAGGCTCTTTATTCAAGTCTGTACTTAACAACATAATATGCGCTTCCATAGGATAAACAGTAGTATCCATACCTAGCACTAATCTAGCTGCAGCACTTGGATGCCTTGCATATTCACGCAAATCAACCATAGGCATAGTAAAATACTCAAGTAACATAGTATCCGTAAATCCTTGACCTTTAACTTTCCATCCCTCAACCCAACTGTTATAGGTAGCCAAGTCAATTGTATCTACTTCGTCAAGTGATGTAAGGTTTGATTTTGTATCAGTAGTTTGTTTGCAAGAAAAACATAAAAGCACTCCGCAAACAATTATTAATATAAAAGGTAGTCTCTTTTTCATTGTCAATGAATTTAGTATTAAAAAAGAAAGGTGTACATAAAATCTATAAAGGAAGATGTGGTTTTTTAGGAAATGAAAAGTAACACCTTATAACTAATATTGATCTTAAATGCCTCTAAGATAGGAAATTTAAAATAGAAGTATTTGATTCAATGTAAATTAATTTTGCTGCTCTTATTAAAAAACCCAAATGCTAAATCAATAATTTAAATCTAAAATAAGATTGTTTCCTATAAATGCTATAGGTATTAATACCTGTTTTCATGGAAGTATTCCTACTCTAAAAATGAACAATAATAAAGTATATATTTGACGTGTTCATTTAGAAAAGCTATTTTGAATAAATGGCTGACTAATATTTTCATTAACAAAAAAACATTTAAGTATGGATCCATTTCTTGGCCAAGTTCTTTTATTTGCTGGCAATTTTGCACCCAGAGGCTGGGCACTTTGCGAAGGGCAATTATTACCAATCAATCAAAATCAAGCCTTATTTTCAATATTAGGAACTACCTATGGTGGTGACGGAAGGACAACCTTTGCTTTACCGGACTTAAGAGGTAGGGCGCCACTGTCACAAGGAAATGGAGCAGGATTGCCTCCGTCTACTTTAGGGCAAAGAGCAGGGAGTGCGACTACAACGCTTTCTGTTGCGAACTTACCACAAGCACAAATTAGTATTCCTGCTTTTGATGATGAAGCTACAGTTTTAGAACCGACAAGTGCTAGCGTAATGGCTGTACCAAATGATGATAAAAAGTTGTATGCAGATAGTGGGACGAATAATTTGAAACCTGGTTCAATTGCAGGAGCTTCAAACGTAGCCTTCTCAAATGAACCGCCATATTTAGCATTGAATTATATAGTAGCTATGGTAGGAACATTCCCATCAAGAAACTAGTTCTTTTTAAAATTTAATTTTTTATCAGAAAAAAAATATATTATGAACCCTTTCATAGGACAAATTATGATTTTTGCTGGAAATTTTGCACCAAGAGGTTGGGCATTTTGCCAGGGACAATTACTTCCAATATCACAAAACACAGCTTTATTTTCAATTTTAGGAACTACCTATGGTGGTGACGGAAGAACTACTTTCGGATTACCTGATTTCCAAGGCAGAATGGCTATCAGTCAAGGAAATGGACCTGGATTACCATCTTATAGATTAGGTGAAAAGACAGGAAATCCCTCGACAGTTCTTTCTGTTGCTAATCTGCCTCAATCACAAATTTTATTCGGTGCTAATACTGAAGGTGACAAGGAAGAGCCCGCAGGTAATGTTGTAGGGACATCAAGTGATGATAGTGCAATATTCTCTAATGCCACTCCAGATGCTACTATGGCACCAGGCTCTATTCTAGGTGCACAGAATACTTCATTTTCTAACGGACCACCATCTTTAGGAGTAAACTATATTATAGCACTACAAGGAACATTCCCTTCAAGAAGCTAGTCTTAAAATTAAATAAATTAATAAAATATAAAATATAAAATTATGGAACCTTTCATAGGACAAGTAATGATGTTTGGAGGAAATTTTGCCCCAAGAGGTTGGGCATATTGCGAAGGACAATTATTAGCAATATCAAGTAATTCAGTATTATTTTCAATTTTAGGTACTATTTACGGCGGAGATGGCCGTTCAACATTTGCTTTGCCTGATTTAAGAGGAAGAGTTGCTATTCAACATGGAAATGGCCCAGGTCTACCATCATACAGTCTAGGTCAAAGAGGAGGTAACGCAACGACTACACTTTTGACTCAAAATTTACCTCCGGCCCAAATAGGAATTCCTGGCAATGATGGTGAAGGTACTGCACAGGAGCCAGGAGGGAAAGTATTTGCTACAGCAGATGATGATTCTCAAAATTATAATGCTGCTGCAGATGAAACTTTGAAACCTGGTTCAATAATCGGAGCTCAAAGTAGATCATTTTCAAATCAACCACCGGTATTGGCTGTTAATTATATAATTGCTCTGCAAGGTTTATATCCTTCAAGAAATTAAGTATATTGGTTTCAAAGGCAATATTTTCTCAAAGCTGTCTCTTATACACATCTCCGAGCCCACGAGACAGGCAGAAATCTCGT
>CAJXUU010000361.1 GCA_913061325.1 uncultured Saprospirales bacterium
GGGCTCGGAGATGTGTATAAGAGACAGGGTTAATACTGTGAGTAGTTTCATAAATAAAAAACTGAAAGAAGATAAATAATTCGTTTTCACTTGACAATACTTCAAGCAAATAAATTAACAAAGCAAATTAAAATATGTTGAGTTATAAGATTTTTCGAGTGGCACCACTTAAACAATAACATCCTTACCTTAGCGTACAATTTCCCATTCCTTCATCATTATCCGAGCTAACCCTCAGTCAGACAGGTTAAAAGTATATACAATTGAGAAAGACGACTATAAAACTAGATTTTTAAAGTAGTCTTGGTAGATTTTTTTTCGAGGATAAAAACCCATCAATATAGCTGGATACATCATCAATGATAGGATAAAATTTGAAGCAGTAAAAGTAATATCATCTATAATGATTGAATTATTATCATCAACTTTTTCTACAATGTGTCGATGAGTCCATGCGACTAAGGGCCATGGGAGTTTAACCCCCTTATCTACAAACAAGGCCATATTATCAGTAGTTTTGTCTGCAACGATATCGCTTATCCAATCAGCCTTGATTGGGCTAAGAAATCTAATATGAACTCTATCCCCTTTTTTGGAACCCGTAAACTCCACGATCTCCATTTTCCCAAAGGGAGGCTTAAGTGCTTCGAAAAGACTAAGGTCAAATGCCGCCATGACCTTTTTATAGTTTCCCTTGACTGGAGTATTAAGTTTCAAATTCATAATTATCTTACGTAGTTTTACATCAAACAACTGACATTTGGAATAGTTGATATATGGAGCATTTGACACTGCATACCCATTGTGAAAAAGTACAAGCCTAAAAATGCGGATTGAAATATTTCATTTTTAAGATATATCAACGCAGCCACTAAACTATTCTATGAAGGAACCAACAGGAATTAATAAGATGCTAACCACATTAGAAAAAAATGAACTGTTACAGAAAGCCACAAATGAGTCTTCCGAAGGAATAACTATCAGTTCTATGTCATCTGAAGACAGGCCATTGATATATGTAAACGAAGGGTTTCAGCGAATGACTGGTTATCTAGATGAAGAAGTGATCGGTAAAAACTGTAGATTTTTACAGGGTAAAAATACGGATCAAGAAGCTGTTCAGCAGATAAGAGATGCAGTAAGCAAGGGGGAACCTTGTATTGTTGAGCTTCTAAATTATAAAAAAGACGGCACTCCTTTTTGGAATAGGTTATCCATCACACCCATAAGAGATGATCATAATGAAGTAACACACTATGTTGGTGTCCAATCAGATATTACAGTTCTAAATAAAGCTAAGTATAAATTAATTGAAGCGAATAACAATTTACAGATATTTCAAAAACGTATGCTTGAAGAGCTAAAGCAAGCCAAATTAACACAGCAGTTTTTATTACCTTCTGCACTTCCTATTTCTTTTAAAGTGCGTTTTGCTTCACTATTTAAACCTATGGATGAAGTGGGAGGAGACTTATATGATGTGATTAAATTACCTAATGATATTTATGGTCTTTTAGTTGCAGATGTAACTGGACATGGTATTCCCGCAGCTTTATTGACATTTATGTCATCAACCACTTTTAAAAATGTCGCCGACAAACTTAACTCACCTTCCGAAATAATTACCTTAACCAATGAACGGCTATTTCAGAAAATGCCTGGAGATGCTTTTGTAACCATGTTCTATGCACAGTACGATACTACAACGGGTATATTGACATATGTGTCAGCGGGTCATCCAGAAGCTTATATTTTACGAAGGGGCAATAAAGATGCTATAGCACTATCCACAAGGGGAACGATTATAGGCGCTTTCCCTAAAGAGGAAATTTCTTTCGAAGAAAAGGAAATACAATTAGAGCTTGGAGATAAATTAATAATATACACTGATGCAATAACAGATGTTATTGATAACTATGATGTTTCAAATAAAGAGGAATTTTCGTCCTTCTTAAATAGGAATTCAAAACTTGATATTGATGCGCTTTTTAAATGTGTGTATCAATATGGATTAACATGCTCTAGATTAGAATCGTATCCTGATGATTTTACACTATTGGGAATGGAGGTGATAGATGCTGTTTGATTTACCAAAAATTGAATAGGCTCGCTCCTAATAGCTTACGGATTATCACTTAAACAAAGGCATAAAAATCAGATTATTTCATGCAATGTTATCAATCACCCACTCAGCTCCAATCCTGCCGCTTTTCATAGCGGCATTTATTGACCCATTCATAGTATGGTCTCCGATGATGGCCATTGTCTTACTCACTTCTAAAAGGTTATTATTATTATTGACATGAGTCTGAGAAGGAAGAGCATATTCGATTCTATATGTTTTGATATGTTTCCAGTCCTTTGCTGAAGTGATCCATTGTGCCAGCTCATTTTTCACCTTTTGAATTAAATGTAGTTGGTCATGATCTACACCATCCTTAAGAGATACAGATATAAGATGCCCCTGCTTAGCATATTGAGAGGATGTTTTAGATAGACACACCATATTATTCACTAGAGCATCTGATGCTCCGTTCAGTGCAATGGCATTGTAATGATACGGTACTTCTTGTGCCTTAAAATAAAGATTTGTGGTAGATCTATGTTCTGTTTTATTTTCCGAAAAGTCATTGCTTATACCCGTAGCTTCTGTTGCGATAAGAATATGATCTGAATGGATTGTTTGATTTTTATCTGTGTAGATCATATTTCCATCAATAGAGGCCACTCTCGTATTAGACATGATCTTGGTTGGGTCTAGATGACTTGCAATTTGTTTTGGGATTTCTTCCATACCAAGAGCAGGTATAGCGGCATCCCCCTCGGCAAACATCTTGAAAACAAAATCGAACATTCTTTTGCTTGTGCTTAAGTCATTCTCAAGGAAAATTCCTGCATAAAATGGATGAAGAAATTCTTTAATTATAGTATTACTAAAACCGTATTCTTCCTTAAGTGCTTGTAAGGTGCTTGTTTCTTTACCCTCAAAAATCTCATTTATTGATTGTCGTGTGAGCCTAGATTTAATTCGTAGCATATTGAATTTGTCACCAATACTAGCTGCATTGGTAGTCAACGTCGGTAATAGTGAAGAAAACTGCCGTAGTGGGTCTCCAATATAGTCTCGCTTTCCACCATCTCTCAAGAGCACAGCCCCAGGATCAAAGGATTGAAGATCAAGGGAATTGTAATGAAGAACCTTTTTCGCTTCCGGATAGGCTGTCAAGAACACCTGAAATCCTCTATCCAATCGGTACCCATCGACTACATCTGTTTTTATCCTGCCACCAACACGATCGGTAGCTTCAATAATCTGGTAGTCTCTACCAGACTTATGAAGATAGTATGCAGCCGTCAATCCAGCTACTCCAGCTCCTACTATTACTGTTTTTGTCATTTACTTTAAGTATTGATCGATAACCAAAGGCATCGTTAACTACAGATTTAATATTTCTTATTGAGTTCAATTTAGAAAAACAAAATTATTTAGTTATCGCCCTTAGCATTCCTTTAAATATAAAACCATGGAAAGGAAATACAGCGTACCAATATAATCTACCTAATAATCCTTTAGGCCGAAACGTAGCAGTTTGTGTCAGTATATTATTTTTTATAGAAAATTCCAGCCAAGCTTCTCCAGGAAGTTTCATTTCTGCAAACAATAACAATCGGCCTTCCTCTTTATTGGCGTAAAGTACTCGCCAAAAATCAACAGCATCACCAGGTTGTAAGTTAAAAGGATGAGTTCGACCTCTTCGTAATCCTACGCCTCCAAAGAGCTTATCTAAGAAACCTCTTAGCTGCCACAACCAATTGCCAGAATACCACCCACTTTCACCTCCGATTTGCCATATTTTATCCTTAGTCCCTTCAATGTTATTTATAACTTTACTTCGCTGATCTTTGAAGCAACCAAAATCTGGAACATCTAAAAATAAATCTAACTTTTGGTGCATAAGACCACTGCCCCATGAATCTTTCCAACTAGATATTATTATGTTTTCTTTTATTTTATAAAGTGTTCTTCGCAAAGCCGTTTCATAACCAATAGGATTCACATCTAATAATTGATTGATAAGATTATTTTTACAGACAACTTCGATTTTCATACTATTGACTAAAGCTGAAGCCAGCATATATGAAGTTGAAGTGACAAAGTATAGCCAATAGGAAGACAATTTGGGAGTCATTACTGGGATGGTAAATATCCACCTATTAAGACCTCTGACTTTTGCATATCCAAGCAGCATTTCTTTGTAAGAAAGGATATCTGGACCACCAATATCAAAGCTTTGATCATAAACTTTTTCTTGAAAAAGGGCCTTTTCTAGAAACTTAAGCACATCGGTTATTCCGATGGGTTGGCACCTGGTTTTCAACCATTTAGGTGTAATCATCACTGGGACTTTTTCTACCAAATCTCTGATGATTTCGAAGGAGGCACTTCCTGATCCAACAATAATTCCTGCTCGTAAAGTAGTAAAATGATAGTTTCCTTTGTCCAATTCCATCTCTACATCTTTTCTAGATTCGAGGTGTCGAGAAAGCGAGTCTTCATTTACAATTCCACTTAAATAAATCACTTGCTTAATATTCGTTTTGCTGATCACCTCTCTAAAATTAGTAGCACATCGCATTTCTAATTCCTTAAAATCAGAAGATGATGACATAGAATGGAGAAGATAGTATGCTCCATCAATATCTTTTGGAATTTTTTTTAGTGAATCTTTCTTCAAAAAATCAACTTCAATAACTTCGATACTTTGGAGTATTTTTTTTTCTGGATTAAAACGATTGACATCTCTGACGCAACAAACAACCGTATGCCCTTTCTCAATGAGAATAGGTAGCAACCTTTTACCAATATATCCTGTAGCACCAGTTAAGAGTATTTTCATTATAAAGTTTATGTGATTCCTAATAGATTCGAAAAATCAGAAAGTTCGTCTACACGCGCATATGGAAAGGAAGCAATTTTTTGAACTTGGTAATAATTATTTAACCCAGAAATCCCGACTGTTTTCGTTTGACCGATATCAATGTGTCCATGTTTATCTATTGCATCATCGGGTATAAAAACGTCAGTGATTTTTCCTATTATAAGTTCAGTGCCATTTGCCTTGATGGGGAGGGCTTCTAAAAACTGCATGCCTAATTTAAGATGACTTTCCTTAACAAAAGGAGCTTTGAAGCCTAATAAATACTCCTCTGTCAATCCACATAATTCAAATTCAGATTGTTCCTTATCAAATTTAGCTGAGGTATAATGCGCTTGTTCTATAATTGATTCATGGATGTGATTAATTGTGTACAATCTGTCTCTTATACACATCTGACGCTGCCGACGAAGAGGATAGTGTAGA
>CAJXUU010000362.1 GCA_913061325.1 uncultured Saprospirales bacterium
AAAGCTGAAACTGAAAACAGACTAAAGATAAGAAGTGTAAATGTGGAATATATTATATTTTTCATTTCTATTATTTTTTTGGTGATTAACAATTGTGTCTTAAAGACGGATCTTAGCACTCCTAAGTTGCACTCAAGTTGCGTTCAATGGACGAATGGACAATTAAACCGTACGGAAGGATTATAATCATATACGAATGAAGTAAATCGAGACGGGACGGGGATGCTAAAACCAAAAAAGCCCAGCATTTCTGCTGAGCTTTTTGTATCATGTACTATTTCTTAGACCAATTTAAACTTCAATAGTGGGTATGGCAACAGAATATTTTTCTACAAGTTTTGCATTGAATAGATCAACTTTATAAAACTCTTCTTCTATGTCTTTTGATAGGACAGTAATATTACCATTACTAGTAACCATAAAGTCAATTGTGTAAATAAAGCCTTCTTCTTCGATAAGAAAATGAGTGTAAATAGTTGCCGAAGTACTCAATTCAGAATTATCAATAGTCTTTACATATTGCTCAATTTTTGTTTCGAGTTCCTTAGTGTTATCAACGTTTGTAGTATCCGCAAAAGCTGAAACTGAAAACAGACTAAAGATAATAAGTGTAAATGTGGAATATATTAAATTTTTCATAGGTTCTAATTTTTTGGTGATTAACAATTGTGCCTTAAAGACGGATCATTGAGCTCCTAAGTTGCACTGAGGTTGCACTCAATGGATGAATGGACAATTATACCGTACCGAAGTATGATAATCATATACGAATGAAATAAAATGGTCTTTCAGCTATCTAAGTCTTAGACTCTTAATCAATCACAAGCGATCTTTTAAAAACTTGATAATGAGCTGAGAATACGTATTCTTACTATAAAGTCTATATCTGGGCATACATCAGAATTAAATTTTATCTGCGATATAAATGTTTCTTTAAAAGAAGCTGTTTGAGCGTTTTGGAACGTACAGTTTTTTTTACTGAGACATGGATTTGCTATACCAATTCTGTTTCAAAATTAGGTGATCGAATTTTGAATAGAGATCATACATAAAAAAGCAGCTATGAACTGAATCATAACTGCTTGATTTTAAGTGGCCGATGAGTGGCTAGTACCTTTCTTATCAAACCCTTATAGCATTAGCATTGTAATGCTGATTAGTTTTTTACTCATTCTTGTTGATTGCTAAGGCAAAACAAATAGGAATCAAAGCCATTGTCAAAAACATATAGTCTTCACCTGGCATGCTTACTGTTGGCATCAAATTTCCTACTATAAAAGATATTAGTATTGGAACCAACCCTATGATAGTACCCCAAAACATTAATGACATGCCATTGGTTTTTTCTTCGCTTGATGCTTTTCTATAGTTTCGAAACATGATAAGTAAAGCCCAACCGAAATAAATGACGACAAATGCTAACATTGCAAATTGAATAAATGTATTTAACCCGCTAGAAGCATCGGTTTTTAATATAGTGATAACCATAAAAAACAATACCAAGAATATGGCAGGACCATATAGTTTTTTACTTGCATTTGCAGAAGATACAAATGAAGATTTCTTTGGAAAATGTAATAGGAAATCGACAAGGAAAGCAAAGGACAAGAGTAAAAAACTGAATCTCATAGTATCAACTATGTCGTCTAACATGTTGTTAGCGATATGTGGTCCCCCCATAAATGATCCAGCAAAACCTATACAAAACATAGCAAATAGGAATGACGACCAGGTCTTTTTTGACCTGAAGACCAAAAAGCCCAGTAATAGAAATATTAAGCCCATAGTCCAGCCCAATCTATTGAGAATGCTGTCTTTTGCTGTTTGTGAAACAAAGGTCATTGGGTAAGTAACTTCCTCCCCATTACGGTTAACAATGAAGGTTCTGGTTTCTCCAGCGGTCCTTCTGGCTTTATCAGACCACGCTTTGGTATCCCTTATGTCTAGATTGTCAATTGATGTAATTTGATCCCCTACCATCATCCCTGCTACTGCAGCTGGACTTCCTTCCTCTACTTTTGTAACTGTAAAATCGTTAGAGCTATAGCCATCATAGGTATAATTTTTAATATCTAGATAACCCATTACTCCCATAAAAAGAAAAATAATTGCTAATGCATATACCAGATAGGTATGCATAGATTTAACGGTTGACATATTAGTTAGTTTAGTTTAGTTAAAAGTGTTTTAGTTTCGAACGAAAATACTAAATAAATAAACAATATCTACTGTATGTGCTGAGGAATATAAAAAATATAATATAATATTTGGAAATATAATGGTAATGAAATATAATTATTCTTTACTGTTTTTCTGCCATATATTGGGAAGGACTTTTTTCCTTTGGTGTGATTTTAATCTTCTGGACTTTAAAAGAAACAAGCATAAAAATAGAATTTTCACTTTTGACATTGAATCCCGCAAGCCAAGTGAGGTTGAATACATAATAACTCTATTTTTAGTTTGTAATAGAATTGAAATAAGGGTATATGAAATTTGCGCGGATATTTTTTGGCTGCTATACGACCCCCATCGTTACTTAACCATTCGTTCCCAAGGAAAAACATCGTACCATTAGATACTTGCTGAACGACAATAAATAAGGTGTTGAGGATAGATATGCTAAAAACAAAAAAGCCCAGCATTTCTGCTGAGCTTCTTGTATTACTGTACTATTGGTTATACCTGTTCGGCCTGGAAATGACGCATTTATTTAAAGTAAGATCACTTTATTCTGCTTTAAAAATACTCGCTATAGCTAGGCGGTGACTGCGTTTTTTGTCTTGACTAAAACAATCTTTCTATTAAATTTAAAGCGACATTCTCAATCAGAATTGGTATTAGACCAAATTAAACTTCAATAGTTGGGATTGTAACAGAATATTTTTCTACAAGTTTTGCATTGAATAGATCAACTTTATAATACTCTTCTTCTATGTCTTTTGTTAGAATAGTGATTTTACCATTACTGGTAACCATAAAGTCAACAGTGTATATAAATCCTTCTTCTTTGACTAGAAAATGAGTATAAATGGTTGCCGAAGTAACCATTTCAGATTGATCAATAGTCTTTACATATTGCTCAATTTTTGTTTTGATTTCCTTAGTGTTTTCTACGTTTGTAGTATCCGCAAAAGCTGAAACTGAAAACAGACTAAAGATAAGAAGTGTAAATGTGGAATATATTAGGTTTTTCATAGGTTTTATTTTTTTGGTGATTTATATTTGTGTCTTAAAGACGGATCAATGGACTCTGAAGTTGCACGCAATGGACAAGTGTAGAGTTAAATCGTACAGAAGGATAATAATCATATACGAATGGAATTAAATGAGTCGGAACGGGTATACTTAAACCAATAAGCTCAGCATTTCTGCTGAGCTTATTGTGTCATGTATTATTGCTTTGACCGACATGAACCTCAATAGTGGGTATGGTAACAGTATATTTTTCTACAAGCTTGGCATTGAAAGAATCAACTCTATAATACTCTTCTTCTATTTCGTTTGCTAGGATAGTGATTTCACCATTATTAGTGACCATAAAGTCAACAGTGTGTATAAATCCTTCTTCTTTGACAAGAAAATGAGTGTAAATAGTTGCTGAATTATCTATTTGGGATTGATCAATAGTCTTTACATATTGCTCAATTTTTGTATTGAGGTCCTTAGTGCTATCTATCTTTAATGTATCTGTAAAAGCTAAGACCGAAAGCAGGCTAATGATAAGTAGCGTAAATGTGGAATATATTAAATGTTTCATAAGTTTAATTTTTTAGTGATTAACAATTGTGTTTTTTAAGGGAGTTTTGAATTTCTGCGTTATACGCTACGGACGAATGACAAATGAAAGGCAAAATGGTCTTTCTCTTATCATCTGTTGTTCTATCTTTTTAATTTTCATACCGCAAAGATATAGCATTGTCAAGTACTATGCAATGCATGGTACTGACATATAGCATAGTACTATATCAATCGATAATTATCATCGACAAACTGTGTCGAAAATTAGAAATAGATATAACCTTACGAGTCGACTGACTCCTATCAAGTCTATAAAGAAGTAGTTATAATGTGAGAAGAGGTAAATTTTAAAACACGGATTTTATGATTAAACCATCAGTCTGTTAGCCATGGCGGCTGCCTTAAGAGCGATGGAACAGAGTTTCCTTGCCTGAGAAAAAGACTAAAAAGAAAATCCTATTCCCAATTATAGAAGATCAGGATAGCCAGTTCCTATTCGAAATATAAAACTACTATTCGTTCACTTTTGGAATCGGTATCCAATATTAAGTACTGGATTAAAAGTTGGGCTCTTCCCATAGGGATCTTCCCAATGTCTTAATTCAATTCCCAGATTTAATTCTAAATGACTAGAAGCACTTCCAGACAGAGCCACTACTCCAATCATGTAATTATTACCTTCACTACTATAATCCGCATTGAATAGCTCAATAAATTTCTCATATCTCAATTTTACCCAGACAGTAGAAAAGTAGTGATCTTTTCGTTCTTTAATAAATCTTTCATAAGATATGTTGGCTCCAATTTTAGGTGTTGTTTCATCAGGTATTAGATAGAATCCCACTGAAGGGGTAACATAAATCGTATTTCGCGGAGTTTTGGAATCACTAGATTGACTAGATACAGATAATGCCACAAACAGACATAATGAGGTAATAATATATTTCACAGACGCTCTTGTTTAATTGAAAAATACATTCCAGACCGTAAATGGTATTACCTAGTGCGATCATCAAGGTAGTCAATTATTGCATGTTACTTTAGTATTGATTTCAATAGCCTTTATTTGATTATGTAAGGTGGCATTATGCAGTGAGGCATAAAATTGACAAAAAAAAGATATCACTGTAAACTTGAATTTATAAATATTCTGTAAACCTCTGAAAGAAAAAGCCCCTGGCAATTTACATCACTAGGGACTTTTAGATTCTGTAGCACGGCAGGTTATTTAAGCAACTTTTTTTCAATTTTTAAATGATAAAACGTCCATTTAACGAGCATATAATAACGTGATTTATACGTTTACATTTCTTTAAATCAAATCAAATCAAACCAAACCCTTCTAAGTTTGTCGTTAAAATTTAATCAGTAATAGGTTAGTAGGTTATTATTTGAGGCCGTATATTTTTAAGTATAGATTCCATAAGCCTACTGAGTCCATTTCTGCCTTTCAATTTTATTTCTCGTTTGCTTGCGAAGGGGCCAAAGCTTTGATGTGTGCATAATAGTTGACATCACCATCAATTCCTACTATAAATCCCCTGTCTCTTATACACATCTGACGCTGCCGACGAAGAGGATAGTG
>CAJXUU010000363.1 GCA_913061325.1 uncultured Saprospirales bacterium
ATCTACACTATCCTCTTCGTCGGCAGCGTCAGATGTGTATAAGAGACAGCCTATTTCCTTGGTTAGGTGTAATTTTATTGGGCATATCATTCGCCCATACTCAATGGCTAAATCACGACATTTTTAAATTGAATAATTTTAAGAATGAAAAATTAATACGACGAATAACTTGGCCAGGTAAACACAGTTTAGTTATTTATCTAATCCATCAACCCTTATTGTTTTCTCTACTAGCACCGATATATTGGTGGTTAAACTAGCAAAAATGATTGTTTGTTAAGTGGATTAATTGCCCTGGTGTTATAACCACCCAAGTCAAAGGCTTTGCTGCGAGTACAAATAATGCAATATAGTTTTACGAGTTAAGTTATCGATAACAATAGACTATTCCGCAGTTTTAGCCTCTACTTGGACAAAACGCCACTAAATAAATTTAGTGGATCATATAATAATTTGATTTGCTGGAGTCTTTCAAAATGATCTCCGAAATAGCACTTGCTTTCATCCAGCTCAATGTCTTCATAATTTTGATAAGCATACCCATTAAAAAAAGGAATTAGTGCCTGATAACTCTCACTCACCCAGTCTTTGATAAAATCAGGAACAAAATCTCCTGAATATAATCCTGTAACACTACAAATATACTGAGAATCACGATGAATAAACGCTGTACTTAAACTATCAATTTTATTTATTTTTCCACCTAGTGGATCTAACATGATCCCCCCAGAAGAACATGGACATCGTTCATTTAAATCTATTATCAATTTGATGAGTTTGTCCGTTAGAGGGCCTTCTATAAAACCGTGTTTCCAATAAATAGCTACACCTTCTTGATAATGTGCAGACTGTAGATCTAAATAGGGTCTAATTTTAATGTCTGATGTCAAAGGTTTAGCCCAGCTTAAAAGTTTATTAAAAATTTTCTCACTTTTTTGCACGTTGCCCAAATAGAATCCAAATACAGAGATAATAGGGTTGGAGTGCTGATCTCTGGAGGTAAATATATACAAGAATAAATCATCAGTAGCGTCTGACATAAGCTTTTGGTAGTTTTTTAGAATTAAGCTACCTGAATGAATTGGCCAACTAATCGTTCCTCCGAATATCAATTCAGGCATAGGGTGAAGTCGATAATCTACTTGAGTAATGACGCCAAATTGATTACTGCCAGCCCCCCTCAAAGCCCAAAACAAGTCTTGATGACAATTTTGATTGACCTTTATTAAATCCCCTGTTGTGGTGAGCATTTCAAATTGCACTACGTTGTCACAGGTAAGTCCATATTTTCTCGATAAAAAGCCTATACCGCCACCCAATGTTGCACCTACAGCACCTACAGAGTGACAAGTCCCAAGTGGTAAGGCGAGACCATGTTCTTGAGTTGCCTTGTCTAAATCTTGATTAAGTACACCAGCACCAACACTCGCTATATTTAAATCTTGATCAATACTGATAGATTTCAAAGCACTCATATCAATAGCGACCCCACCTTCTTTCAGACAGCTCCCCCAAATACTATGCCCTCCTCCTTTTATACTGACAGCCATACGGTGTTTCAACGAGAATTCTATAGTATGACGAATATCAGTAACATCATGGACAACTACAAGCATAAAAGGGGCTTTATGAATTGCTCGGTTGAATAACTTACACAAGTCTTGATATTGATCGTCTGTGGCTAACAACACATCACCTGAAATATTTTTTTTAAACTTTTCAATATCCGATAAAAATATCTTATTGGTCATAACAACCCGCCTTGATAGTTTCGCAAATAGCAGTTAAAAGAGACTTAGTTTTCATTTTTATTTCGCCAATATGAGTGATGCTTTACGTCATAAATATCCCACATATTTTGACTAAACTCGTTTACATTTACCGTCAACAATAACCATTTAAGAAAATCTGCAACCAAACTAGGTGCCAATAATTTATTTTCTTTAAATAATTGTGATATTGTTTCAATCATTGGAAGTTCGTTTGGATCAGCCTGCCTGATTTGTTCTTGCATTGGTGTATCCACCATCCCAGGTGAAACAAGACCAAAAGCAACTTGATTTACAGGAAACTCTGTTTTAAAACACTCGTATACCATTTGCTGCCCTGCTTTACTAACGCAATAGCTGCTTGCACCAGAAACTGGATGAATGATTGTTTCGCTAGTTATAAAAAGCACTCTACTATTATTAAATTTACTTAATAATAATTGGGTTAAGAAAAAAGGCGCTTCAACATTTATCTGCTGAGACTGTCGCCAATCATCGAGTTTGACGTTTTTAATACTATTTAACGGATGAATGGTTGCAGCAGCATGCACTAAATAGTCAATATGCGAATATTTAGAAAGAGTTGATATAACTTCCTTCCGTCCCTCAGGAGAAGCTAGATCGGCCTCAATAGTTAACACTTTTTTTGGAAAAAGTTCTTGTAATTGAGATAGTCTATTACCGCGCCTACCAATAGCGATAACTTGTATACTCAGCTCGTTTAGCAGCAAAGTTTTAGATAGCTGAAGCCCTATACCTGAACCAGCACCAGTGATTACTATAATTTTTGACATATCCTTTTCCTTATTTACACTAAGAACTTGACCTATATTTATTGTGTGTGAAAAGAAATCCACAAGCTTGTGATGATTGGCATAATCATCCACAAAACCTTCTCCCCGCCCCTTTTCAAAAATAGTGACATCATCAGCTAACAAGGACTTTGTTTTTTTCTTATGACCTTTTTTAAATTGCTTTATGAAATTGGCTGATAACTTTTCCTACATGAGTTTTTATCCCTGAGTTTTCATGATAAATGGACTTGGATAAACATCGGGAATTTGCAAACTAGGCAGCTATTCCATAGGATATCCCAGAATTTGCGTTTAATACTAGCAAAGGTAAAGTCCTTTCGGATATATTGTTCATTCATAAGACACTTAAAACTAAGTAATGAATAATGAACTTCTTAGTTTCAATACTAAGCAGAATCAAACAGGCATACTCATGATCTCTTTGTAACCTTCAATTGCCTTATTTCTAATTTGAATAGTCGCATCTGAACCTATACCAGCTTTAGATCTTGCAATCATTACATCTGCTAACGTTACACTTCTATCCCCTAATTCAAATGCTGTAGTTTTCTTTCCTGCATCTTTATGTAAATCATTTACAGTATTGAGAGCGTTTGACAATAAATCACCAAAATTATTGGTTGTTTTGTTAACAATATTATCGTTATTCTGTGGCTTTGCTATGGCTTCAAGAGACATGCTCTGCATCTGGGCCAAAAGGGAATTATTTATGGTGGTCATGATTATTTCTCAGGTGTCAATATGTCGTCATAGGTCCTTCTGTTCTTGCAACTACAATGCCAACAACAAATTTAAACCCTTAAAAATCAACAGCCAAGGTGTGAGTAAAACCCACCTTTCATTATTATCGCAAACAATAAAGAGTAATAATATTTAAACCCAAAACTCCATTTGCTCATTTTTGATAATTACTCTCAAAATATCACTTCGAGTTATTAACCCTAATAATTGATGTTTTTCATCGACTATTGGAAGTGCCCCAATGTGTTGATTAAACATTACTTGGCAAATTTCATTAATACTTGTATCCGCAGAAGCAGTAATGACATCATTAACCATTATTTGAGAAACAGGATCCGTAGCATTTTTTGTAGAAATTACTTGTTCATTAAAATTAGTATTTGCAAGCATATCTCTATCTGAAACAATTCCTATGATCTGACTAGTTCGATTAACCACTGGAAAATGACGAAAGCGATAATCTTGAAACTTAACACGCGCTTCTGAGATTAAAGTTCCCTCAAATAATGTAACTACCGGAGATGACATAAAATCATTAGCGTTATTTACTGATTGACGTTCCTTATTGGAAATATTGTGATAAGCAGTGTTTACAACTTTCCTCTTTTGGTCATTTATTTCTAGGTTCTGAATACTACTTTCTTCCATATCTATAACTTTTGTGATTTTGTTTAATGCTGTTAACGGTTTTACTCTTTGCTTTTCCAACAACTTATCTGTTCTAGCAGGAACAGCTAAACCTTGGCTAAAAATCCAATAGGTCATAGTTTATAATCTCCATGGTCCAGTAAAATAGGCAATATTTATCCCTTGCCTTGACAGGCAAGGGTTTTAGCTGTGTTTCTACAAGGTTGTTACCTGCTAATATTTTAGTTCGTCCAGCTCTTCCAAAAAAGTAACCTGTGAACAATATAATCGTTTGATAGTCGATATTTATAGGCCATTATTTTCCTTACTCTTAAATTGAATACAACTAATCAATCTTCTGTTTTTGATTGTTAACTCCGTTTAACAAACGATAAATATCACTATCTGTCGTTAACATCAAGGTTGTCTTTTCATCAATGATATCTTGATAAATTTCAAGTATTTGTACAAATTCATAGAGTTCACGTGCTGAATTGTTTTTGTTATAGGCTTTGGCATAAATTCCGGTTGCCAATGCATCAGCATCCCCTTTGATTTCTTCAGTTTTCCTGTATGCTTCCGACTCTATTTGTTGCAACTCTTTTTGCTTACTACCTATTATTCGGGCGGCTTCTCCAGCGCCTTCTGAACGAAACCTTTCTGCAATTTGTTGACGTTCACTAATCATACGAGAATAAATTTTTTGACGTACACTCTCATTATAATTAATACGCTTAAAACGAATATCCATAAGTTCAATACCAAACTCACTCAACTTGTTAGATGCTGCGGAAAAAATATCTTCTTCAATTTGACGTCTTCCACGACTAATTGGTAATAACTTACCAATACTCGCATTTGCCAGGAGAGGATCTATCGAAGCTTTTCTTTCTTTAGTAGTACGAATGATTTCAATCAGCTCATGTTTAGCAACTGCATTACGAGTTTCACTGCCGAGAATGTCCTCTAATCTAGATTGTGCACTGCGTTCATCTCTTAGCCTTAAGAAAAATTGTAGAGGATCTTTAATACGCCAACGACCAAAGGTATCAACCGTTATATAAAGCTTATCTTTCGTTGGCATATCATTTGCCGACCCATCCCATAAAAGAATCCGTTTTTCAATGCTATTGATTTTTTGGATAAAAGGGAGCTTAATCTTCAGCCCAGCAGCATCAATAACCCCACCAATAGGTTTACCAAACTGTGTAATTATGATTTGTTCTGTTTCACCCACTTTATAGAGTGATTCATATCCTAAAATTATTAGTGGAAATAATATGAAAGCGGCTAGATATTTAATCTTATTCCTGTCTCTTATACACATCTGACGCTGCCGACGAAGAGGATAGTGTAG
>CAJXUU010000364.1 GCA_913061325.1 uncultured Saprospirales bacterium
CTATCCTCTTCGTCGGCAGCGTCAGATGTGTATAAGAGACAGCTATACTACTTGATGTCTGTGTATAAGATAGATTGAAAACCAGAAACAAAAAGAAAACCGATAACAATCCTTTTCTTGTAGCTTGGAGTCCATTGCATACATTTCGGTAAAAATGTGTTTTTAATGGTTTTTTCATCATTTGTAAGTTTAATTCATTTTTGCACCTATGGTATCAGATTCTGAGGTTGACACCAATGTTGCGTGTGTAAAAACAGCTTTCACTGTCGGTTATTAATGTTTCGTTTGAAAAATGATCCAGATCACTTACGATCAGATATAACTTTTCCATTACAGCCCTACTAGACCAACTTTTGCACCAAAGTCGATAACATATTATGACCGTTTTTAATATGAAAACACATTACATTTTTTGGTAATCTATAACCCGTATTTGTTGAATGAATTAGGTGGGAAGTTTGCAAAGAAAAAAAATTGAAGTTTTTTTTGCGAAATTCAAGAGGGGATGTCTAAATTTTGAAAATGAAGGTTAAAATGTAATTGGTAGAAAGATAAGAATAGCGTTTAAAACACTATAAAGCGTAATTCATATCAAAGGTTATCTCACAGTTAAATTGGCTGTCCGAAGAAAGATAATGTAAACATCACAAAGTATTAAAAAAAGATATTAGAAGCAACACTTATACCATAGAGATCGATATGTCTTTTGCGGGTACAAAAGATAATTTTATTCCAATAAATTGGAAAATGAAA
Organism: uncultured Saprospirales bacterium; assembly: GCA_913061325.1. Lineage (GTDB taxonomy): Bacteria > Bacteroidota > Bacteroidia > Chitinophagales > Saprospiraceae > CAJXUU01. Next base: position 754 of record CAJXUU010000364.1, read on the forward strand.
TGGTTTTTTTTGGTCCTTTAAAATATAAAAATTGGATACTATTACTGCCCAAATATCCCAACTATAAAATCAATCTCACTCTTAGTAATCAACAAACTATAAATAGCTCCAACCTTAGAATAGGCAGCATTCAAATATTGGTTCTGCACATTTCTATAATCTAGAGAGGTCAACTGACCAGCTTTGAATCTCTCTTCTGTAATATTGAGATTTTGCTGTGTGATTCGAATTTGTCGATCTGTTAATTGAAGAAGAGCAACTTGATTATAATAGTTATCTATGAGTATATCTAGTTGATTGTTAAGCTCCGCTTTAGCTTCTAGTATAGTGAGTTGATCAATTTCTTCTTGCATTTTGGCAGATTGAATATTATCATTTCGAACACCACCATCGTAAAGGTTCCATGATAAATTAGCGTTTACACCACCAGTTATTCTGTTACTCCATAGAAATGGAAATGGATCACCTGTATTAGGATCATCCGCAAAGAATTTGAATCCATTCTCAGCAAAACCTACAGATCCCGAAACACTAACAGTCGGTTTATTTGCAGCTTTTGCAATACCAGTATTCAACTGATTCAAGGTAGCAATCATTTCTAGACTCTTCAACGTATAGTTCTCCTCGCTTAAAACTTGCTTCAGTTTATCTATATCTATTTCCTCAGGATTAATACTCAACCGATCACTGTAATTATGTGATTCATATCCGTCAATATCTAAAGTGTTGTTTAGATTTCTTTTAGCGACTTCTACACGTTGCTCTTGGCTGACGATAGCATTGGTGTCCGCTAGTACTGCAGATTCAAACTGAAGTAAGTTATATGCGTTAGAGGAACCAAATTCTTTCTTTGTAGTCTCGTATGCTAATCGATCTTGAGATAATGATAGCACTTGATTGAGCACAGCAAGTTGCTCTTGTTGGAAAACTACTTCATAGTACTGTTGATATATAGTTCTAAACAAAAGATTGATATCTGACGACTTATTGAGTTTTTCTTGACTAACCGCTAGATCTAGTTGATCTTTGTTTAATTTGATTCTACCTCCATTATAAAGCACCCAATTTGCATTAATTGTAGCGCCTAAACTACCATTGTAAAATGTTCCTTGCAGAAAACTTGCAGGATTATTATCTGTAGTAAGATTATTATTAAAAACGCCATTGAGATCCACGGTTGGGGTCTTCCCTGCCCTTGCCCAAGTATTATTATTTTCAGCAATCTGAATAAACTTATCTGCAATCTGGATTCCAAAATTATTCTCTAAGCCAATTGAAAGTGCTTTTTCTAAACTCATTACTTGTTGACCAAAAGAAAAGCTAGCAAACAGATTCAAAAGCAATATATATGTGTATTTCATTATTTTCTTTTTGTGAAATCAATCAAAGATTAGAAGGGATGCAACTCTAATAAGTAAATAAACCAATACTAAAACAGAAGCATATAACCAGAAATAACCTTTTTTATCAGGATTTGCGGGCTCTACACTTCTTGGATCAACTGATTCTCCTGTATACAACTTCACCAGTCCGACCTTCGATTTATTTGATATTACAAGCAAAGCAGGAATAAGAACAAGTAATATAAATGTACCAACCATCAAGCCATAAGCGACAGAAATTGCCATCGGAATCAAAAATTGTGCTTGAAAGCTTTTCTCAGCAATCAAAGGCGCGAGACCCGCTATCGTAGTAATTGAAGTTAGTAAAATAGGCCGAAATCTTGCTCTTCCTGTTTCAATTACTGCAGCCCTTACTTCCATTCCATTTTTAATTCTTTCATTGAAAGTTGTAATGAAAACCAATGCGTCATTAACAAATATTCCAACGAGAGCTATCACCCCAAGAATAGAAAATAAACTGATAGGCAAACCATGAACCCAGTGACCAAAACCAACACCAACAAAGCCAAATGGCAACAACCCAAGTACAATAATCCCTTGACTCACTGACTTAAATGTTATTACAATTACAAAAAACATCATCATTAAGATCAAAGGCATCACCAGTGCTAAGGATTTTGCAGTCTTAGCTTGTTGTCTTGATTGCCCTTCGTAAGATGCACGTACACCTGGATAATCTTTTAATGTCTCAGGGATGATTATCGTTTTTATATCATTAGCGATATCACTTACACTAACACCATCAGTAGACACATCCGCTTCTATTCTGACTTCTCTTTCTCCATTTAAGTGATTGATATTGATTACACCTCTTTCTGTTTTGAAATTGGCCAATTCAGACAATGGTACAGAACCACCATCGGCTGACCTTATCCTCATGTCAGAAAGATCAGAAATATCAGAACGATCTGCTAGATCATACCTTACCCAAACTCTAATTTCATCTTCTCCTCTTTGTATCCGTTGAGCTTCTGCTCCAAAGAATCCTTGACGTACTTGTGAAATTACATCTTGCAATGTAAAACCTAAGTTATAAGCTTGTGGTGTCAATTCCAGAGAGACCTCCTTTAATCCTTGTTGGTTGTTGTCAACTATATCTTTTAGATCACCAATTTTGGAAAGATTCTCTTTAACGGCCGCTACAGCTAATTCTAACTGCTCCGAATCTGTTCCGAGAAGAGAAACCGACACAGGTTTTCCAAAAGGTGACCCCGATGAAAATGTCAATGTTTCCGCTTCATCTACATTGCCTAACTTCTTTCTTACTTTAGCTATAATCGTTCGAGCAGAAATATCGCCTCTCGTTTCCCCATCTAAAAGTGACACTGTTATATCACCTTGATAAGAAGCTGGACCAACATTCTTCTGCATTTTAGTAACTGGATAAACTCCATCAGAGAAAAACTCTTTTGATAATTCTTCATTTACTTCGTTGGTTGCACGTTCGATCCGATCTAATATTTCTAATGTCAGATCTTCTCTAGTTCCCGCAGGTAACTTTAGATTCACTGTATAATTGTCTCTTGGTATCACAGGGAAGAAAGTACTATTTATTATTCCGCCTTGCAAAGCACCAAAAGTTATCATTAAACCAGCAATACAAAGTGCTAATGTTGGATAGTTAAACTTTACAGCCCAATTCAAAACTGGAGTATAGAGGGTATCTCTAAGAATAGACATCATTTTCTCTAATCCACGCATAATTTTATTAGGTTTCTCTCCTCTTCTTAATGCCTTCGAGTGTGCAATATGTGCAGGAAGAATTAATGCACCCTCTACCAATGAGAAAACCAATGAGAAAATAACAACGATTGCCATTTCTCTAAAGAAATCGCCCAACCTTCCGTCTATAAAGAAGAATGCTGAAAATGCAATCACTGTAGTAATTATTGCCGAAAATACAGCTGGCAATACTTCCATAGTACCATCTATCGCTGCATCGAAAGGTTTAGAACCTCTTTCATAATGTTGGTATATATTTTCAGCTATGACAATCCCATCATCTACTAAAATACCGATTACTACGATCATACCAAATAAAGAAATAACATTCAATGTTACTCCTAGAATAGAAGCTAAAAGAAACATACCAGCAAAAGATATTGGAATAGCTAATGCAACCCAAAATGCAAGTCTGAAGTGCAAAAACATAGCAAGCAATAACAAAACGATAAAGAATCCTATGATTCCATTATTAGTCAATAATTCAATTCTTTGTCTTAGAGTTACAGATGAATCTTCTAAGATTATCGCTTGGACCTCTTCATTTTCTTTATTGAACTTATCAACATATTCTCTCACATTATCGGCAATAGTAATCATATCCTCCTCCAGCGTATTCTCTACTTTGATTACTACACCTGGCTCACCACTTATGTAAGTCCGTTGAGGTTTATCTTCCCATCTATCTGCCACATCCGCTACTTGAAAGAGCTTTATCACTCCTCCATTGCTATTGGATTTAATGACTACTTCTTGGAGTTCTTTGGCTGAATACTCTTTATTATTTGCTCTTATTAGAAGCTCTTCCTTATCAGTTTTGATTGTTCCCCCTGTAAGTTCAATATTAGTTTCCCTTATTTTTGACGCTGCTTCTTGGAAGGTGATATTATAAGATCTTAAGTCATTCTCTCTAAATGTTACTTCAATCTCCTCTTCAGGGAATCCAGATAGGGTAACTTTTGACAAATCTTCAATGGCTAATAGATCATCTTCAATTCTTCGACTAATCTTTTTTAATGTTTTTAATGGTACGTCTCCATAAATTGCAAAATCAAGAACCTTTCCCAAGTTTTCTCTTTTGTATACAGTAACGGGTTCCATAGCTACTGGAAACGAATTTATGCCATCCACAGCATTCTTAATATCCTGTAATATTACATCAGTATCATAACCTTTCAGCACTTCTATTTGGATGCTTCCTACATTCTCAGAAGAGACAGATGTTACTTGTTCTATTCCTGTTAATCCTTTTAGATTGTCTTCTATTTTGGAAACAATACCTTCTTCGATTTCCTCTGGAGATGATCCTGGATACACAGCTTGGATAGATATATTTCGGCTCTCCACTTCTGGAAAAAATGTTGTTTCTGTCTCTTATACACATCTCCGAGCCCACGAGACAGGCAGAAATCTCGT
>CAJXUU010000365.1 GCA_913061325.1 uncultured Saprospirales bacterium
TGTGTATAAGAGACAGAAATAATATGGTGCTTACTAATAGTATATTCTTCATTTTTCTTTTTTTAAAATTATAAATTCCCTAATTGAAATTGTATTTCAATGGTCTGTTGGTTATATTGATTTATATATTGTAAATGATTTTGCTTAATTCTGATAGCACTGTTAAGGATCGTTATATAGTTGACATAATCTATTTCACCTTCCTTTGAAGCTGATTCAGCTGTTGCCATTTGTTCTTCTGCTAAAAGCAATGCGCCTTCTTCATAATATTTTAGAATTTTTTGGGTTTTTTCAAGTGATTTAATCAATTGAGAAACACGACTTTCTACAACCGCTTTTTGTTCCAAGTATTGATTTTCCGCTACCAATGCATCTGCTTTTGCTGCCTTAACCCTTGATTTTTGAGGGAAAAACCACAGTGGAATATTAATACCTACTTGATAAGTATTAAACCCTGAAATATCATCTACAACTTGTCTACCATATGATAGATTGAACTTCGGAAGAAATTGAGATTTTTCAATACCAATATTTGCTTTGCTAACTTGAGAATTTTGCAGTGCATACAGTAACATTGGGTTGTTTTCTACCGAAATTGCTTGAGCACTATTTATGAAATTAACTATACGATATGGAGCTTCTACAGTTTCAATATCACTTTTAATACCCAGATACTGTTTTAAAGCGTGCTTTGCAATTTCAATATCATCATACGATTGCTGTTTTAATACCAGTATTTGTTGGTATTCTGAAGATGCTGATATAAATTCCAATTTACCAGTTTCACCCGTTTCATAACGCAATTTAGCAGCCTTTTTAAAATTAATATAAACACTATCAAGTTGTTTAGCGAAACGTAGTCGTGCTTTATGATAATTAATTTGTTCATAAGCTAACATCACATTACGAACTAATTGTTGTTCGTTAACTACGTAGAATTTTTCTCCCAGTTTTACACGTTCTTTATAAAATTTTGATTTTGAGAATCCAGAGAGTAAATCAATATTTCCCTGCTCAATACCAAAAGTTGTTTGAATACCAGGAAGATTATTACCATACTCTTCTTTTCCTGTAAAAATTTGTGTATTTCCTAGATTGAAACTCGTGCCTTTCATGGCTTGTTCACGTTCTATGAATGCTTTACTTTCTTTAAGAGAAGGATAATATAGTTTTGCCATTGATACAGCTTCCTTCACTGTTAAAGTTTTAGGAATAGGACTGTTTTGAGAAAATAAATTACTAGAGGATAATAACCCTACAGCCAAAACTAAAACAGAAATAATGTTTTTACCTTTATTTATATAACTTATTTTATCTCCATTATTTTTACGCTCCTTACGAGACTCCATCCAACTATAAAGTATTGGTACCACTACCAATGTTAGAAAGGTTGCAGTAATCAATCCACCAATAACTACCGTTGCCAACGGTCTTTGTACCTCTGCACCACCTGATGTAGATACTGCCATTGGAATAAAGCCCATAATCGCTGCAGTTGCCGTAAGTAATATTGGGCGTAAACGTTCATGTGTTGCTTCGTATATTCTGTCTATTATATTTGTCATTCCACTTTCTTTTAATTCATTGAATTTGTTTATCAATACCAATCCATTCAATACAGCTACTCCAAAAAGGACAATAAATCCTACACCTGCTGAAATACTAAATGGCATATCACGAATCCACAAAGCGAATACACCACCAATCGCAGCTAAAGGCACTGCCATATAGATCATTGCTGACTGTGAAAATGAACTCAAGGCAAAATAGAGTAATATAAATATTAAAAATAAGGCGATAGGTACAACAATCATTAAACGATCTGTAGCACGTTGCAGGTTTTCAAAAGAACCTCCATAAGTAACATAATAACCTGGTGGTAATTTCACTTCTTTCTCCAGTTTTTGTTGGATTTCTTCCACCATCGATTTCACATCACGTCCACGAACATTGACGCCTACAGAAATACGACGGTAAGTATTGTCCCTTGAGATTTGCATTGGTCCTGGTTTATAACTGATATCCGCTACTTCCTTTAAAGGCACTTGTACACCACTTGGTAAATCTATATATAGATTTTTAAGGTTATTGATATCTTGTCTAAATGCCTTTGCCAAACGAATAACAACATCGAATCGCTTTTCACCTTCAAAAATCACACTTGCCTTTTCACCTGCAAATGAAGCACTCACATAATCATTTAACTTATTAACCGTTACACCATATTGCGCCATTTTAGCACGGTTATAAACAACAGTCATTTGTGGAAGACCACTGGTAGCTTCCACATTTAAATCAGCAGCACCTGGAACCGTTCTTATTACCGCAGCAATTTCCTGTATTTTGTCTGCCAAAACACCTAAGTCCTCTCCATATAGTTTGATGGCTACATCTTCACGTACACCTGTCAACAATTCATTAAAACGAAGTTCAACAGGTTGGGTAAACACAAAGTTAACACCAGGTATTACTCCAATTTTTTTTTGTATTTTTTTTATAAGTTCTTCCTTGCTATTAGCAGAAGTCCATTTGCTTTTATCCTTTTCTAGAATGATATAACTATCAGCAATATCCATAGGCATTGGGTCTGTTGGAATTTCTGCAACACCAATACGTGAAACCATCGTTTTTACTTCTGGGAATTGCTTAATAATATTCTGTATTTTTTTTGAAGCTTCAATAGATTCTGTAAGACTACTTCCTGGTTTGATAAGTGCCTGCATGGCAATATCACCTTCATCAAATTTTGGAATAAATTCACCACCCATATTACTAAATGTATAACTCGCAATTACTAAAAGTGCTACTGCACCAATAACTACTCCTGTTTTAAAACGTAATGCAAACGAAAGCAATGGCTTATATGCTTTATTTAAAGCTGCCATAATTTTATCACTAAACCTATCAATGCTATTTTCAAATTTAGCAAACCATCCATTTTGATTTTTTGTTGGCTTTAAGAATAATGCCGAAATCATAGGAACATAAGTCAAACAAAGAATAATTGCCCCTAAAACAGCAAAACCAAAAGTAAATGCCATTGGTCGGAACATCTTTCCTTCAACTCCTGTTAAAAATAAAATAGGGGTGAATACAATCAGTATAATTAATTGTCCAAAAAATGCAGAATTCATCATGGTGCTTCCAGATTCATAAGCCATTTTATCCATTTCTGCCTGATCTATTGGTGCATTGGATTTTTTAATTCGTTGATGAATATGGAGTACCATTCCTTCAACTATAATAACAGCACCATCGACAATGATTCCAAAATCAATAGCACCCAATGACATTAGATTTGCCCAAATACCAAATTGTTTCATTAGAATAAATGCAAATAATAATGATAGTGGTATTACTGATGCGGTAATCAACCCACCACGAAAACTTCCTAAAAGCAACACTAAAACAAAAATCACGATTAGCGACCCTTCAATCAAGTTCTTTTCTACGGTACTTGTTGTTCTATCGATTAATTCACTTCTACTTAAAAAGGGTTCAATATAAACGCCTTCTGGTAGCGATTTTTGTATTTCATCAATGCGTTTTTGTACATTATTAATAACGTTACTCGGACTTTGTCCTTTGAGCATCAAAACTTGACCTCCAACTGATTCGTGTCCATCTTGGGTAAACGCACCATATCGTACTTGACTTCCATAACCTACCTTTTCTGCAACATCTCTAATTAATATTGGGCTACCATTTTGAGTTACAACGACTGTATTTTCTAAATCTTCTAAACTTCTTGCTAGCCCTTCTCCACGAATAAAATTCGCTTGGTGGTTTTTTTCAATATAAGCACCTCCAGTATTAGCATTATTCTCTTTTAAAGCTTCAAAAACTTGCTTCATAGTGATACCAAAGCTTTTTAGTTTATCTGGATTAATAGCTACTTCGTACTGTTTTACAAAACCTCCAAAAGCATTAACTTCCACCACGCCAGGAACTAATGCCATTTGACGCTTTACAATCCAATCTTGTATGGTACGAAGTTCCATAGCGTCATACTTATCTTCATAACCATCTTTTACTTTTAGCGAGTATTGATAAATTTCTCCTAGACCTGTAGTAATTGGTGCCATAAATGGTTTGCCAAAGCCATCAGGTATTTCTGCCACAACTTCGGTTAATTTTTCTTGTACTAATTGTCTTGGTAGATAAGTCCCAGCCTCATCTTTAAATACTATGGTTACTACAGACAACCCAAAACGAGATACCGAACGTAATTCGATAACATCTGGGAGATTTGCCATTGCCAGTTCTACTGGATAGGTTACAAATTGTTCAATGTCTTCAGTCCCCAGATTCGGAGCAACTGTAATGACTTGTACTTGATTGTTGGTAATATCAGGCACAGAGCCTAATTTTATAGTCGCCATAGACCAAATGCCTATACCAACAAGTGCAACTATAAATAATCCAATAATAAATTTATTATTAATGGAATATGAAATGATTTTATTAATCATAGAAAGAGATTTAATTCAGTTAAACCTTTCGACATAAAACGAAAGCGTTATTAAATAATGTAAAAATTGACCAGTGAACGGTCTTGAGAGGATATAAGTATCCTTTAAAAAACTGAATTATGCCCTTGGTGGCTGTAAAATTGAAGTAGTAAAGTCTTTTTCTGTACCATTTTGGCAGAAAAAATCTTGTGTAGAAATGTAGGATGCATTAATATTTACATCTACAAATTTGATGTTAATAGTACTAATATGGCAACATTGACATATACAAAAAGGTGAACATAAATCTGTGTTTTGATGTTTATGGTCGTTGTCCATTATTTGTGAAATCTCTGATTTAAACCCATTATCAAGTGCATTAGAATCTTCACAAGGAGCTAAATTAAGTGCGAAAATATAAATTGATAATATGACGGCTAAAAATTTCATTACAGCAAAGATACAAATTAATGAATGCAATGGTTGTGCAAAAATATATATATAGTTTGATGGTATATTGAATTCATCGTACTCCTTTTCCGATCACCTCTACAGTTTTTTCAATACTTGATTTTAATATTTTTCCATATTTCCGATAATTACTTTTTAGATTGAGGAATCGAGTCTTTTTCATCAAAGCGAAAAATTTTAGACCCTAAAACATCTCCAACACCACTTATTCTATTTAATTCCATAGATTTAACTAAAAACTCATCTACTCCTTTATAACTGTCTCTTATACACATCTGACGCTGCCGACGAAGAGGATAGTGTAGA
>CAJXUU010000366.1 GCA_913061325.1 uncultured Saprospirales bacterium
ATTTATTGGTGAGTGATTACGTTGTATTCACTATTGCTGGCCCACAAATCTCTGACTTGTTACACTAGCCGACATGCTTGCTGCGCAAGCCATTTGGCTATCATTGCGTTTTTGGCCTTGACTCGCTTTGAAGAATTCTAAATTATATTCAGAGTTTCCAAACCGTAAATGGTATCACTTTATAATCAAAGATAAAACTACTTGATCGACAACCTTAATACACTACATGCTGCACTTTCCGCAAATTTATCCTTGTCCATCCCTCTCATCACAGAAAATCGATTTACACCTTGTATCGGAGCTCCAATAATCAATAGATCGTAAGAGGCAGATACCTGAGCAATTACCTGAACAGGACTATTGCCTTTGATAATAATAACCTCCGTTTTAGATTCTGTGTTACTTAGCAACTGGGTCGATTCAGTATGAACCAACTCAATTTTATCATCAGAGGTATCTTCTTTGACGATCCGGATAAGACTTATTTCCGCTTTATAAAAAAGAGCGATGCGATCACAAGCTGTAATGAGATAATTGTTATTACGATCGGGAGGAAGTGTAACAAGTATCTTTCTGATATATCGTACCCCATTGTCTTTGAATAAAGCAAAATTAGAATCAAGATGTGCGACCAACCAACCAATCGGATTGGGTACAAATAATCCTTGACCAGACTTGCCATCCCAACCCGCTACAAGCCAAGTACAATTGGTTTGTTGGCTAATCTTATATACCGTTCCTACCAGGTCATGCGTAACTGCCGACTCGAAATCTACTTCTACTGCTCGTTCTCTGGACATGGCTGAGATACGACGATTTAAGGAGGTGATCATAGGATCATCAACAAGGAATGCATCAAGATCTGTTATGTCCGGAATCTCTTTGAGATGAACCACTTGAATGGTTCGTCCGCCTGCAAGAGCTGCACCCATCTCTACAAGCATTTCAGGTGATCGTTCTTCTCCGAATAATGGTACAACCGACCCTGCTTGTTCTGTCAATGCTCCATCAAGATTTGAATCATTGAGATAAGAAGGGGTTGAATATTTTGTCAGCGCCTCATGAGTTGCTCCTTCCTTTTTTTTCTTAATAAGTAAGAAGGACGCAACCTGCCGACCATATATTTTCAGGACTCCGCTATGGTTAGAATGACGACGACCATATATGAGATAGACTAAGCTTCCTACACTAGCAATTACAAGCGCGGCAAACACTGCAAATCCACCGAGTAAGACAAGCAACAAAACCCCAGAGAGAATTCCAAATATTTGCATCCAGGGATAGAAGGGCGATTTGTAAGCCGGCTGATACCATTGCACCGCGGTCTCTCTTAAGACAATGACACAAATATTCACAGCAATGAAGAGCATTACCATGAATGCACTGGCCAGCTTGGCAATCTTCTCAACTTCAAAAAATGATATAACTAAAGCCATTACAGCACATGTCAAAACTATCGTGGAAACAGGAGTAAGATATTTAGAATGAAGTTTCTTTAAAAATGAAGGAAGTAAATTATCTCGACTCATTGCGAATGGGAATCGCGAAGCTGCCAACACCCCTGAATTGGCCATAGAGATCAAAGTTACTATACCGAGAACTGCTGCTGCGTATCCTGCAATTGGGCCCCCCAATAATTCTGCAAGTGTATGTATCGGTTTAATATTAGTGCGGAGTTCTTCAGTTGGAATATTTCCGACAAGCACAAATGTCACGGAAGCATATATAAAGGTGATTAAGAACAATGCGGTAAACATCGCTCGCGGCAAATTCTTATCAGGGTTCTTTATCTCACCAGCAATGGCGGCTACTTTTGTAACCCCGGCATAGGATACGAAAACAAAGGCTGTTGCCGTTCCGAGACCCAACTTTCCTTGGGTCAAGAATGGCTGAAGATTCAATGGGTCTACTTCAGGAAGTCCAAATACCAACAATGTACCCAGCCCTAACAAACTAATGATAACAACTACCAATTGGACACTACCAACTTTCTTGACGCCTACGATGTTCAGTATTAAGATGAGCAATAAGACTATAAGAGCTACTGGTCGCAGAGGCACGGAGGCCAAAACCGCCAAATAAGCTCCAAATCCTACGAGAGCAAACGAACTTTTCAATAGCAAAGACAACCATAATCCTATTCCTGCAATAGTACCAAATAACGGTCCTAGTGCCCGTTCTATATATACGTAAGTACCGCCGGATGTCGGCATGGCTGTAGCCAACTCGGATTTAGAAAGTGCCGCTGGTAATACGCATAATCCAGCTAATAAATAGGCGAGCCATACCGAAGGACCTGTTTTCGCTGCGGCAAGGCCTGGTAATACGAATATCCCACTCCCTAGCATACCTCCAATTCCTATAGCTATTATTGGCCATAACGATAGACTTCTTTCTAATTTCTTCATATAGTGATAATGATAGGTAAATGGTTTGGTTAAGCAGCATAATGGGAGCTTGAATCACAATTTCGTTGTAACCAGAAAGTCAGAAAAATGTATAAATGTTTTTATTATTCTGTCATACAAATAAAAGTACGGCTGTTTCTTGAAAACTCCCTATTCTACAACTAGCTCTATTTTTGAAAGTTACGACGCTTGCAACTCCCCTTCTCGATCGATGCATTGAATTTACTTTCATTTATCTTTTGATAGGATATGATCAATTAACTCTATTTGGAACGAAAACCATTACGTAGAGCAAGCAGTAATTCCCTATAGGAATATTGAGATGGATCTATATTATTTTTCTTCATACTCTTGATTTGCTTTAAGAGATCAACCTGAGCTTTTTTTGGAAAATTTTGAATATCTCTTTGAAAATTTTTATCAGAATAATATCTATTAATCCGATCAGCTAGATTAAATTCTTCTCTGTTGGGGATTTCGTGATTTTGAATTATTAGTGTTGAATCACATTCTGATATTATAATCTCAACCCTTCGATTAAACTTCATTTGAGTTTCATTGGTTGCAAAAGGATAAATCATTTCCCAGTTCCCATATCCTCGTGCTAATAGTCGCTCAGTTCCGACTCCTATTTCATTTAAGGCATCATGCACTTCTAATGCTCTAGCTACAGATAAACGATAATTTTTTGTGCTTTTATCAACCTTGCTTTCATGTGGCAAATTGATGTGGCCTGCTATTTCTATACATTGTTCATTGTTTAAAAACATAAATCTTTTAAGAAGTTCTAGCACTGGTTTTGAGCTAGGCAGCATTATACTTTTGTTGCCAAAGAATAACATATTTTTAAAATTAAATACTTTACCAATCTCAATTATAGGCAAAGGAATTTTCAATTTGATATCCCTATGTTTCTCAGTTATTTTCAATTTGTTTGTAGCAATGAAATGATCTTTGGCAACTATTTCAATGGATACTTTTGAATTTACGGGCGATAAGATTTTAAACTTTCCTGTAGAATCTGATTTTGCTTCACTTTTAAAATTACTTGCAATCAATTGGATCTGTGCTGTTATCCCTTCTTTAGATTCTTCATCAATAATGTTTCCTTTGAGATATAGAAATTGACTTTTTGTAATAAGTTGCAATACAACTCTTCTATTTAGCTTCCTGCTTTCATCATTCTGTTTAAAAGCAATACGCCTTGATTCACCATGGAAATCAGATTGGATTAAATTGATTGGTACATTTTGTGTTAATAAAAAATCTACAACAGATTTTTTTCTCTTTTCAGAAAGCACGAGATTATATTCCTCACTGCCAACATCATCGGTATGTGCTTCCACCCAAAATTTATAATCACTATACTTTTCAGCTCTGTCAAGTAATTTTAATATTTCAGGTTTGTCATCTTCAGTCAGAATCGATTCGTCATTTTCAAAGTAAACCATGGTTTCCATATGTACTATGGCACTATCGATTATTTCTTGACCAATAGCAACTTGTCCTATGATAAAAAAAGTAAAAACGAGTATTTTGTTAACCATCTTCATAGGAACGATAAATATATTTCTGTTATTTCAAATATTAGAATCAATATGGACTTTCCAATTTCCTTCAGGCTGTTTTTTCCAAACAATAATATATTTGCCTTTATAACCTCCACTGCATTGTCCGATTTCATAAGCAAAATTCGCATTTACTATTTCCAATTTCAATGGTTGCAGATGTAGGGAGTAATTGCTATTATTCATATAATCATATTCCTTAATCAAATTATCAAATCCCCTTATTATTGGTTTGTGATTGTAATAAATGGTATTGACGGTATAGAGTTGTTTGACTAAGTTTTCAGCGTTATTTGCATTGCATAGTTCCATCCATAGTTTTCGTCTTTCAACTATCGAATTCATAACAACTTTTTTCGCTTCCTGACTTCGTCTCTCTGTAAATTCAAATTCTCTGATTACATATCCGTTTTCCAATCTCCAAATTACGACCTGGATGTATTCTTTTAGATCTTCGGTTTTGTAACTGATTATTTCATAATTAATGCGCTTCTTTTTATTAGCCTCAACTTTAAATATTGATTCTATTGAAGTAATTTTGTTGCTATTAACACCATAATAATTAGCTATCTGTGATGAACTTTCAATTATACTATCTACAGATACAATCTTAATGGCATTGGATGCATAAATCTTTTCTATAGCTGGAAAATCATTATTATTTATGGCATCGACCCAATCATTAAGGTAATCAGATATCTTTTCAGTCTTAACTATTTCCGTCTTAGAATTATTTACGTTTTCTTTTTTATTTACTTGCTGTTTACATCCCATGATGATTAAAGCGACAAAGAGCAGTAATACAGTTTTAAAATTCATATTTCCATCTTTAATGAACAAAGGCTTACATCAGCTAAGTTACTGATTATCAAAAAGAAAAATTTAATATCTGTTAGATTTAATTTTGGCAGATCGAATCTAAGGAACAGTTCTTCAGTACTATTAAAGATACGTAACACCTTCAACTATAGATAATTACTATTTTGGAATCTTAAAAAAGCGATTCTGTCATGATCGCTTGTCATGCTTATTTACTATTCTATATTCGAATTTATTTTATGCATTAATTTACACAAATGAGGCATTCTATTGTTTAATTTTTATTTTCACTCGGTTGTTCAATACCCCAATAAAATCAGTAAAATGCTTTGCCTCCTTAAATGACAAAAGCTTAATTTCTTTTCCATTTACAAAAAGCTTAACCTGTCTCTTATACACATCTCCGAGCCCACGAGACAGGCAGAAATCTCG
>CAJXUU010000367.1 GCA_913061325.1 uncultured Saprospirales bacterium
AGAATGAAAAAATATCTGCACATAAAAACGTACTTTATTAATGTATCATTCCTTAATGATAATTATTAGATATGTAATTGATATTGTACTAAATTAGCACCTATTCTATTGAGTTCGTAAAATTAAAATGATCTATAATGGCAATAACAACAAGAAAAGCGACTAAAAAAGATCTACAGGCGATATTAGATTTAGTCATAGGATTAGCGATCTATGAAAAGATGCCTGAATCAGTTACCGCTAGTATCGATGATTATACTAAAGCATTCGAAGATGGATTAATCAGCTCACATGTCGCAGAAGATGATGGAGAGATTGTCGGTATGGCTTTATACTATGACACTTTCTCAACATGGAAGGGGAAGATGCTTTATTTGGAAGATTTCTATGTACAAGAAGGCTATAGGTCAAAAGGTGTAGGTCAATTATTGTTCGATCAATATATAGCCGAGGCAAAAATTCGAAACTGTAACATGGTAAAGTGGGAAGTGATTGATTGGAATATCAAAGCTGTAAAATTTTATGAAAGAAATGGTGCTATTGTAGAAAAATGCTGGTGGGATTGCAAGATCATATTCTAGTAAAGGTTCATCTAAATCCATTCAACTGCAACTAATTGAGCATTTTATATGTTTTCATGATCATAACCAAACCTAATTTCCTTGAAAATAGAACATGAATTAACTAAGCTTTACTATTCAATCGGAGAAGTATCTGAAATGTTTAGCGTTTCTAATTCTCTTATTCGTTACTGGGAAGCTGAGTTTTCAATATTGAAACCAAGTAAAAACAGTAAAGGTGACCGTCGATTTATGGTCAAGGATATCCGTAATCTAGAGAAAATATATACCCTAGTCAAAGAAAGAGGATTCACTTTAGATGGTGCAAAAAAGGAACTCAAAAAGAAAAAATCTGTGGATAATAACTCACAGGTTATTAATAAACTCAAGGACATTAAAAAGAAAATGGAAGGGCTTCTGACCGATTTGGAAGAAGAGCGTTAGTTAAATGGTAGATGATGTTTATCTATCTACTTGTTTTCAAAATTGATTCAATCCATTTAAAGAGAAATCACATTCCCGCAGAGCTCAAAATCTTCCTTATCATTTGATGCAATAATAATCGTTCGATTGTTTTTATTTTTAAAAAGGAGATCATAGAACCAAGCCTTATTCTCCTCATCAAGATAGGAAGTAGGTTCATCTAATAATAGCAATTTGGAATCTGAGAGTAAAGCTAGGGCAAGCTGTAATCTTTGTTTCATTCCCGAAGAATAAAATTGAATTTGTTTACCTTTATTCCCTCTAAGTTTTACAATTTCCAGAAACTGATTAGTATCAATATTTTCTCTTAGTTTTTTGAACTTCGTATGAAAATTAAACATCTCTTCTACATCATACTCATTTATAATATCTGTATACGGAGCGGCAAGGGTCATATATTGAAATACATCTGATCTTTCGATTTTATTACCTTCCAATGTATACGAAATATTCCCTTCGCTGGAAGATAAAAACCCGCACAACATTTTTATTAGGGTAGATTTTCCACTTCCATTAATTCCATTTACACCCGTTATAGAATCACTTTCAAAAGTATGACTCATATTCCTTATGATCCAGTCATATAAATAACGCTTCGAAAGATTTTGAATAGTGACTTGCATATTATTTTGTATCCGCAGATCTAAAGTATTTCTTTTTTTCCAAAGAAATTAACTGCTTATTTGCCTAAATCCTTTCATGATTCCTCGATCAGTTTGCCTCATAAAATCAAGAATAGTTTCTCTTTCGGCTGTAGCATTAATGGTTGTTTCAATAATTGGCAATGCCTGCCTTGTATTGTAGCCTTTCACGAATAGGATTCTGTAGATATCTTGAATGTGATTGATCTGCTTATTTGAGAATCCTCTTCTTCTCAAACCTATAGAATTGACTCCTGCATATGATAGAGGTTCTCTCGCAGCTTTCACATAAGGAGGAACATCTTTTCGTACCAATGATCCACCACCAATCATGCAATAATCACCAATTTTTACAAATTGATGCACAGCTGACATTCCACCCATGATGACATATTTACCAATTTCAATATGGCCTGCAAGATTTACATTATTGACCAATACACTATGTTCTCCAATTATACAATCGTGCGCTACATGTACATATGCCATTAGCATAGTATTATCCTTTATATGCGTTTTGAAATTGGCTTTTGTTCCCCTATTAACAGTACAATACTCTCTAATGACTACATTATTGCCAATCTCAAGAAGAGAATCCTCCCCTTCAAACTTGAGATCCTGGGGTATAGAACCTAATACAGTACCAGGGAATACTTTACAATTGTTTCCAATCTTAGTACCATTCATAATGGTTACATGAGGACCAATCCAGCAATTCTCACCGATTTCCACATCCCCATCTATCACACAAAATGCTTCGATTGTAACATTTTTACCAATCTGGGCATTTGAATCTATCTGACTTAGTTTACTGATCGACATCTATTGTCTTTTGATTATTTGTGCTGTGAGTTCTCCCTCTGACACAATAGAATTTCCTACATAGGCTGTACCTTGCATGTGAACGATTCCTCTACGAATTGGAGAAAGGAGAGCCATTTTCAGCACAAGTGTATCACCTGGCTTAACCATTTTCTTGAACTTTACATTGTCCATCTTAAGAAAATATGTATCCCACAACTCAGGTGCCTCTATCGTATGTAAGGCTAAAATCCCTCCTGTCTGAGCTAAAGCTTCCATTTGCAATACTCCGGGAAAAACAGGATTACCAGGAAAGTGGCCAGGAAAGAAATTTTCATTCCCTGTTACATTCTTTACTCCAACTACTAAATCCTTTTCTAGTTGAATAATTTTATCCACCATCAAGAAAGGGTATCTATGCGGCAAGTAGGTCTTCACCTGTTCGATATCATATATAGGCGGTGAACTGGGATCATATTTAGGTTTGCCTTTCAGTTTCTTCGCTTGCATAACATGCTTCTTAATAATCTTAGCAAATTCTACATTCGACTTATGTCCGGGCCTTGTTGCTACTATTTTTCCTTTTATAGGCTTTCCTACTAGTGCCAAATCTCCGATTACATCTAACAACTTATGCCTTGCGGGTTCATTGCTAAATTTAAGATCAGATTTATTGACGATCCCTTCCATATTAAATTCTATCTCAGGGATTTCTACTTTTTTTGCAATAATATCAAGGCTATCTTGAGTGATCTTATCATTTGCAATAACAATTGCATTTTCCAATGCTCCTCCTTTGATAAGGTCCTGATCTATAAGATTAACTAGCTCGTGTACAAATACAAATGTTTTGCATGGCGCAATCTCTTCTGTATACTTTGAAAGATCATCTAACTCAGCATATTGTTGACCAAGAACTGGTGAGTCAAAATCTATCATAGTTGTGATCTCATACTTATCTGAAGGCATGAGCACTAATTCTGCGCCACTCTCCTCGTCTGAGTAAGTAATAGTTTCTTCTACTTCGAAATAGTCTCTATCTTCTTCTTGCTCTATTATTCCAGCAGCTTTTATTGCTTCTACAAATGGTAGGGCACTTCCATCCATGATTGGTACTTCCGACCCGTCCATTTCCAGTAATGCATTATCAATACCAAGTGCATACAGAGCGGACATTATGTGCTCCACAGTACCCACGGTCATCTTGGCGTTTGATAATTTTGTTCCTCTATTCGTTTCTGTAACTAAATTTACATCGGCATTTAAGATTGGCTGATCTTCAAGATCTATCCTTCTAAATTTTATCCCATGATTATCTGCAGCAGGATGAATAGTAAGATTTACAAATTCTCCAGTATGGAGTCCTTTGCCAGATAAAGTTGTTGGTTTTGCTATTGTTTGTTTTTTCATTCCCTAACTATTTTTCAGGGTTTATATCAGGATTTATATCCTTTAGTTTCTCAATTTCTTTTTGCAAAGCTCTTACTTGACTTGCTAAATCAGGCAAGTTTTTAAAATGAGAATAAGATCTCAGATAATTCTGATAAGAAATCGCAGGAGTTCCATAAAGCTTAGAATTTTCTTCATTGATGCTTCTTGTTACTCCACTTTGTCCTTGTATCATAGTACCATCAGCAATTTTAAGATGCCCAATAATACCAACTTGACCACCGATCACACAGTTCTTACCAACTTTAGAACTTCCAGCTACACCTGACTGGGAGGCCATTACTGTATTTTCACCTATTTCAGCATTATGAGCTATCTGAACGAGATTATCTAATTTCACTCCTTTACGGATAATGGTATCACCGATAGTTCCTCTATCTACTGTACTATTGCTACCAATTTCTACATTAGATTCTATGATTACATTCCCTAAATGAGGAATTTTTTCATATTGACCTTCAGTGTTTTTAGTGAAACCAAATCCATCTGATCCAACTACAACATTACTGTGAAGGATGCAGTTATCTCCAATCACACAATCGTGATATATTTTAACTCCAGCATAAAGAGTAACATTCTTTCCTAGAGTAACATTCTTTCCTACAAAAACTTGTGAATGAATGACTGTGCCTGCACCAACTTTAACACCTTCGGATATAACACTATACATCCCAACACTAATATTTGGAGATGTCAATGCATCTTCATGGATGAATGCGTGCTCAGAAATACTATGTGGGGTCTCGTAGCGAGTACTGAAATGTTCAAACAACTTTGCAATTGAAGCCCCTACATCCTTTACTCGGATTAGGCTAGGGTTAATTTTCATTGTTGGAGAAAAATCTTCGTGGACTAATACTGCAGAAGCATTAGTACTATAGAGAAATTGTTCGTATTTAGGATTAGATAAGAAACTCACAGTTCCAGGTCTACCCTCTTCTATTGGACTAGGTCCGGTTATTACTACGTCAGGATCACCGTCAACGATGCCTTCTACTATAGTCGCTATTTGGCCAGTTGTTATTTTCATGCTAGATTACTAACGAATAAATACCCCATAAAACTTATACCAAAAGGCAATAATTTTGTAACTATTTTTCAAGTTTCTGATCTTCAATAAATTGCAGGTCAAAAAAAATGATAGCGAGGGTTGCAAAATTAGTTATTTTTGGCGATTCCTAACAATATACACACTTTAGTTTATCCATTTTGGAACTTATTAATATGTACCATAAATG
>CAJXUU010000368.1 GCA_913061325.1 uncultured Saprospirales bacterium
ACTATCCTCTTCGTCGGCAGCGTCAGATGTGTATAAGAGACAGGTACAATATCATCATGAGTTCTAGCTTTCATTAAGTTATCATAGTATAGCGTTTTATTGCGTTCAAAAAAATCAGATAGATATAAAATGGGCTTTTTAAGAATGTCCTTATCTACCAAGTATAAGGTAATTAATAAACGGCCTACACGACCGTTACCATCTAAAAAAGGGTGTATGGTTTCAAACTGGTAATGAATTATAGCTATTTTCAGTAAATCTGGAAAATAAACTTCTGTGTTGTGGGCGAAATTCTCCAAATCACCCATTAATTCATTAATGCTTGTATGCACTGGTGGTATAAATACTGCATCGTCTATAGATGCACCCCCTATCCAGTTTTGACTTGTACGAAAAACACCAGGTAGCTTATGTTCTCCTCTAACACCTTGTAATAAGGTTTTGTGGGTTTCTCTTATTAAACGTGACGAAAAAGGCAATTTACCAAGCATTTCTATAGCATTGTGCATAGCAGAAATGTAATTTTGAACCTCTTCCCAATCATCCCGATTTTCATGACTTACGTCTTTCTTATCTAGTAATGCCTCTTCCATATTAGTTTGAGTTCCTTCAATCTTACTACTCTGAGTAGCCTCTTTAAGAACGTGCATACTAATAAAAAGGTCTATATCCGGAATGTGTTCACTATACATATCCAAACGGCCCAACTGCCTATCCGCTTTAGAAAGAAGATGGATTAGCTCCATATCGTCTAAAACCCACTTTTTATTAATATTTGTTGGCTGAAAGCTTTTATAATATCCTTGATTAATATAAGTGCCCGATTTAAAGTTTTGCATATATGTAGTTATTTTTACATTAACCTTCTTACTAATGCAAAATAACGCTAAAATTTGCAATAAGAATATTTCTAATGCAAAATATTGTACATTTTTTACAATAAGAAGCTCGCTAATGCAAATACCCACTAACTTTTTAAAACGAACAATTCATAATTGTTTCGTTAGACTCCAAAGGTAAAATGTTTATATCAGTCCATTTGTATACGAACAGTTAATAGAGAAAAAGACAAAATAAGCTTTGAGATAGCTTCATAAATCAAGTCCTTTTTGCGATATTCCATCATAACCGTTCATTTTTTCATTATGTTCATGGACAATGAACAGTAAGATATAATGAACACTGTGAGTTATTGAAAATACTATTCAAATTATTTTATAGTTCATATCTATATAACCTAAAAATGTAAGCAATTCTGTTGCCCGGCATAGTTTTGCCAATTATCTCAAAAAAAAGGTGTTGCTTCAGATGTAATTAGCAAATCACTAATTGCAAACCAATTTGTATGATTTGTCATTCATTAAGATTCAATTTTATACTTAACGCATTATTTATCATTCAAAATAAACCCTGTGGCTAGCTAATTTCGGAAACAGATAAAGGCGTTCATTAACAATGAACAGTCTACTATACTGAACATGTACCGTTCTCCAATATACTCTTCAAGTTGTTCTCTACATTTAAGTTAATCAAATTTGTCATTTAGTGGATTCAACCTAATTATGACTTTTTTTGCCCAGGCCAGGTAATTCTCAGTATTTGGATTCATTTGATTTTTTAGAATAGCCTGTTTTTCCATTTCATTAATATAATGCTCCGCTACTACTGCCCTGTTCCAATTTTCTGCATCTGTAAACAATTGAGCCACTTTGGCTTCTTCCAATTCTTTTTCCTTTTTAATTGCTTCAAGCTTCTGTTCCTGCAACAATCTTTTATTTTCTTCAATAGCCTGTTGGGCCCTAAGATCGTGCCAATATTTACAATCTTTTTCAATCCAAGCTATTATTTCGGACAGGTATTCTTCAAGTTTTCGTTTATCCTTGTCAATCCAATTTTTTCTTCGGAAAGAGGGACCGGCCTGAAACTCAAGTTTGTCCGATTTCTTCCAAGATTCACGGCCCCACTCACTTTCATCTTTATCTCGGATTCTATATATCTTTTGTCTTAGGTTAATTTCAGTCATCTGCCCAAACATTTCCACATGACAGCGACTATATTCAAATGTTATATTATGCCCCATTGCTTCCACAATTTGTATCAGTGTATTCATAAATCTAAGAGCCCTTGTTCTTAATGTTTTATCAGTATGAATCGGCAATATGTCCTTCTCCTGGGACACATGCCAGAATTTAAATTTCTCCTTACTATCATCGATATTTTCCAAGATTTTCTTTGAACTCCTGACCATTGGATGGTAGATAGAGATGCTTCCAGGAACTATAAACTTTAATTCCTTTCGTTGTTCCAGTTCATAGGCTCGTTGATGATAATCCGTTCTAAATTTCCGGGTCTTTGAACCTGAATTTAGGTTTATGTGAGCGAGACTATTCTCCATTTTGGGCAATGAGGTTTTAACTACTTTTTTCTTGAACCTAACCTTAGACCAATAGCCCCGATTAGGTAACGGAATTTTGTTTTCCACACAAATATCCTTTAAGCTTTGTGGTTCTATATTAAACATTTTCGCAAGTTTGCTTATGGGTTGTTCCCAGACTAGATTGTACAATTCCCTTCTTGAAAAGTTATTTTCTTTCATTTTTAAATATATCTTAGTAAAAATTCGAGTTTATGCCCAAAATTTGGTAATTTACTCGAAAAAATACTAAAGTTGGATTTATCCGAATACATAAAAGTGTGCCAATCAAAAGAAGTATACTCCTTTACATGGGATGAACTTCTTGGTTCTATTGATAAACCTGCGTCAGCATTAAAAAAAGAACTAACCTATCTCACCGCTAAAAAGGAGATAATTGCCTTAAGACAGAATTTTTATTTAATTATCCCCCCAAGATATGCAACCCAGGGCAAACTCCCAATACAACTTTATGTACACAAACTGTTTGTGTATTTAAATAGGAGATATTATTTGGGAGGCTACTCCGCAGCAAAATTTCATGGTGCAGCACATCAACAAATTCAAAAAGAATATGTTATTACCGAAAAACCGGCTCTTTTGCCTATATCAAAAGAAGGAACAATTATTAAGTTTATTTCCCTTTCCAATTGGCCTAAATCCAATATCTTAAAGAAAAAATCAGACGCAGGGTATTTTAATGTGTCCGACCCAATATTAACAATTACTGACCTAATTTATCATCAAACAAAATTTGGGGGTTTAAATCGAATTCTGGCCAATATTGAAGAACTCCTGGAAGAGGTAAATCAAGCTGATTTGGAGTCCTTATTAAAATGGTATCCACATACGAGCGTTCTACAAAGACTGGGGTATCTTATAGAGTTTATAGAGCCCGAAAGCAACCTATTAAAAACTATTTATGATTTTTTAAACAATGGACGTTTTTATCCCGTGTTATTAGATATTAACGCTAAAAATAAACCAGGTTCCGTTGACAATAGATGGAAAGTAGATGTAAACATCAAACTAGAGAGCGATATATGATTCCAAGACCTTACATAGCAGCTTGGCAAGAACATGCGCCATGGAAATCATTTTCACAAGTAGAACAAGATTTGGTCATAAGCAGAACCTTGGTAGCGTTATTTTCTGATGATTTTCTACGAGAGAATCTAGCTTTTAGAGGTGGAACGGCATTACACAAACTATACCTCCACCCCGCACCTAGGTATTCTGAAGATATTGATTTGGTCCAAATTAAGGAAGGTCCCATCAAACCTATTATGGAGCGCATCGGCGAGGTAATTACATTTTTTGAGGAACCTCGTAGTACTAAAATCAGCGGTCACGGAGCAAAAGCGTTTTATAGATTTACTTCAGAATATGAAGACATACGCCTACGCCTCAAATTAGAAATTAACTGCAAAGAGCATTTTAATGTATTACCTTGGGTAGAGTTCCCATTTGAGGTTAAAAACGATTGGTTTACAGGGAGCGCCAATATTAGAACATATAACATCAATGAACTTCTTGGCACCAAACTACGCGCGTTATACCAACGTAGTAAAGGGCGGGATTTGTTTGATTTAAACTATGCAAGATCGCATCTGGAACTAGACTATAGCCTTATTCTTAAATGCTTTAAGGAATATATGAATTTTTCGGTTGGCAGATCCCCTAGCCAAAAAGAGTTTTTATTAAATATGGAACTGAAGGAAAATGACCCCAATTTTATAGGAGATATGGAAGCTTTATTACGACCGGAAATTGAATATGACCAAGAATTAGCTTTTGAATGGTTAAAAGACAAAGTGTTTAAAGTCAAGTGAATTATGACATTAAATGAAGATTTAAGAATAAAAAAATATTGATATTGAGTTAATTGTTCTGTCGTGATATAGTGGAGCCTTCGCTAAACAGTCTCCCAATGTATCCCAACTATTTGCCAACCAAATGGGCAACCAAATTTCAGACGAGTATTATTTTCATTCTTTCTTGGATTCCTTCCAATCAAAATACTTTTGAGCATCTACTATAAGATTAACAATCAATAGCATTTTATCACATTTGGGGCATTCAATATCCATGACAACTTCGTGCAATTCTCCATTTGCCTCAGTTGTCTTTCCTTTCCATCCACATTCGCAAGAGAGTAGGAGAGTAGCTTCATTAGCCTCATATTCGGATATATGCATGTGTTGCGCCATAATAGGGATGTTGGTATAATTTATTAAGCAACTTTCAATGTTGGTTGCTATTACTTTCTCTTGATTGTTTCCCAGTATATCGGGACAGTAACAATACTAATAGCTAATTAATCTGAATGTCCGATAATCTGGTTGAGTCTTCGTGATATATTTTGCCAGGAACTATTTAGATTAAGTGTTTTAATTTGGATGTCATGACTTTTGTATCTATAATGTAAATCGTATTCTTTTTCTATAGTTGGATATAAAAGGATACCTGTAGCAAGATTATTCCTTTCTGAATTATCCTCTTGATTTAACAGATAACTGAATAATTGGTACAGGTTATTGGATTTAATTTTCTCTTTGTCATAATTGAGAGACATCGTCTCCCGGTAATATTTAGCATCAATAATTATTTTTTCATGCTTATTAATAAGAGTAATGTCCGTTTTCATTTGAGGTAGATATCTAGAATCATCTATAGCTGTCTCTTATACACATCTGACGCTGCCGACGAAGAGGATAGTGTAG
>CAJXUU010000369.1 GCA_913061325.1 uncultured Saprospirales bacterium
TCTGTAACCTAAATGGAGAAAAGACAAATCAAATTATCCACGATGCTTTAGAAATCTTAGTAAAATTAGAACATCGTGGAGGTGTAAGTGCTGATGGTAAAACAGGAGATGGTGCTGGTTTATTAATAGATATTCCTCATAATTATTTCAATCGTGTATGTGATTTTACGATTCCAAATCAAAGAGACTATGCTGTTGGAATGATATTTTTACCAAAAAACAAAAACCAATATAGATATTGTAAAGATGTTTTTGTTAACGAAATAAAAACTCAAGGTCTTACTTTATTAGGATGGCGAAGAGTTCCAGTAGACTCATCTCAACTTGGCCAAATAGCATTGGAGTCAGAACCAAATATTGAACAATTATTTATTGGTAAATCAACTGATTTTGATGAAGCTACTTTTAAAGCAAAGCTATATGTTGCTAGAAAAATAGCAGAACATACCATCAGAAAATCTAAAATTTCTGAAAGTAATTATTTTTATATTCCAAGTTTATCAATAACTACGATTATATATAAAGGGATTATAATGCCTGAAGATATTGGACCTTATTACAAAGATTTACAAGAAATAGATTTGGTGACACGTTTGGCATTAGTGCATCAGCGTTTCTCTACTAATACTATGCCAACTTGGGAGTTGGCACAACCTTTTAGACATATTTGCCAGAATGGAGAGATCAACACACTTCGAGGTAACGTAAGTAGAATGCGGGTCCGTGAAGAAATCATGAAAAGTGATGTTTTTGGTCCTCAAATTGATAAACTATTTCCAATCATTTTACCAGGAAAGTCTGATTCAGCTTCTATGGATATGGTGGTAGAATTATTAACTCATACTGGTCGTTCATTACCAGAAATTATGATGATGATGATTCCTGAAGCATGGGAAAAACACAAGACCATGTCTAAAGAAAGAAAAGCTTTTTACGAATATAATTCTTGTTTAATGGAGCCCTGGGATGGCCCTGCTTCTGTTCCATTCACAGACGGAGATTATATTGGTGCCTTATTAGATAGGAATGGATTAAGACCCTCAAGATATACCGTCACTAAAAGTGGTAAACTAATTATGTCATCAGAAATTGGTGTTGTTGATGTTGCGCCATCTGATGTTAAAGAACATGGTCGGCTTGAACCAGGAAAAATGTTCTTAGTAGACATGAATAAAGGAAGAATTATTGAAGATGAAGAGATAAAAAGTAAAATTGTTAGTGAAAGACCCTATCAAAAATGGTTAGATAAAACTAGATTGCATTTAAAAGACATTCCTTATACCGGTGAAACTTGTCCAGTAGAAACAATAGATATTAAAACAAGACAACGTTTATTCAACTATACGTTAGAAGATATTCAAGAAGTAATTACACCAATGGCAATTGTTGGCAAAGAAGCTTTAGCATCTATGGGAATTGATACTCCGTTAGCAGTTCTATCAGACAGACCTCAATTAATATCGAACTACTTTAAACAGTTATTTGCTCAAGTTACCAATCCTCCTTTGGATGGTATTCGTGAAGAAATTGTAACGGATATTAGTTTGTCTCTTGGAAAAGATAGAAATATCTTTAGTATAACAGAAAGACAGTGTAGAAAATTAAAAATTCAGAATCCTGTTATTTCAAATACTGATTTAGAAAAAATAAGAAATATTTCTGTTGAAAGTTTTAAAGCTGAAACTATTGAAATGTTGTATTCTAAATCAAAAGGACTTAATGGCTTAGAAGACGCCTTGGATGCTATTATTGTTAAAATAGAAAAAGCTTTAGAAAGAGGTACAAATATTATTATTTTATCAGATAGAGGTGTTAACAAAGAATTTGCTCCTATACCAGCTTTATTAGCGTGTTCATTTGTAAATCATCAAATGAATCGCTTGCGTAAGCGTTCTTATTTTGATATTATTATTGAATCTGCAGAGCCTCGTGAGCCACATCATTTTGCAACCTTGTTTGGTTATGGAGCAAGTGCAGTGAACCCATATATGGTGAATGAAATTATTAGAATGCAAGTTAAAGAAGGTTTTATTACTGAATTAAACGAGCAAGAAGCAGTAGACAACTTTAACAAAGCTATTGGAAAGGGAATCTTAAAAGTAATGAACAAAATTGGAATATCAACACTACATTCTTACAGAGGTTCTCAGATCTTCGAAATTGTAGGTTTTAATTCCCCATTTGTAGAAAAATATTTTCCGTACACAACCTCTAGGATCGAAGGTATTGGTTTGTATGAAATTGAAAAAGAAATCAATCAAAGATATAAATATGCATATCCAGATTCTCAAATAAACAAACGTTTAGGGTTAAATATCGGAGGAGAATACCGCTGGAGAAGAAATGGGGAAAGACATATGTTCAATCCTTCAACAATATCAAAATTACAACAAGCAGTTCGATTAAATGACCAGACTAGTTATGATGTATATTCTAAAGAAATTAATGATCAATCTGAAAACTTAATGACAATTCGTGGATTATTTGAATTTGACAATTTAAATCCTATTCCATTAGATGAAGTAGAGCCTTGGACAGAGATTGTAAAACGATTCAAAACAGGCGCAATGTCTTATGGTTCTATTTCACGAGAAGCTCATGAAAACTTAGCTATTGCTATGAATAGAATTGGTGGTAAATCCAATTCTGGTGAAGGTGGAGAAGACAGAAAACGCTTCATTCCAGATGCCAATGGAGATAGTAGAAACTCTTCAATTAAACAGGTTGCATCTGGTAGGTTTGGGGTTACTTCTCATTATTTAACAAATGCGAATGAAATCCAAATAAAAATGGCGCAAGGAGCGAAACCTGGTGAAGGTGGTCAATTACCTGGATTTAAAGTTTTACCCTGGATTGCCGCAGCAAGAAATTCAACTCCATTTGTAGGATTAATTTCTCCACCACCACATCATGATATTTATTCAATAGAAGATTTAGCACAATTGATATATGATTTAAAAAATGCAAATCGAGAAGCAAGAATTAATGTAAAATTAGTTTCTGAAGTTGGTGTAGGAACCATTGCAGCGGGTGTTGCAAAAGCAAAAGCAGATGTTGTTTTAATCTCTGGTTATGATGGTGGTACAGGAGCCTCTCCTCTAACATCACTAAAACATGCTGGACTCCCTTGGGAGCTTGGTTTGGCAGAAGCACAACAATCTTTAGTAATGAATAGTTTACGAAGTAGAATTGTTGTAGAATGTGATGGTCAGTTAAAAACAGGTAGAGATGTAGCAATAGCAGCATTGCTAGGTGCTGAGGAATTTGGTTTTGCAACCGCTCCTCTAGTTGCATCTGGTTGTATAATGATGCGTAAATGCCACCTAAACACATGTCCAGTAGGTATTGCTACTCAAGATAAAGAATTGCGTAAAAACTTTAAAGGAACTCCAGAACATGTAATTAACTTCTTTTTCTATGTTGCAAATGAATTAAGAAGTATTATGGCACAATTAGGTTTCCGTTCAATGAATGAAATGATTGGGCAGACACATAAAATAAACTCAAACAAAGCGATAACACATTATAAAGCAAAAGGCTTAGATTTATCTTCTATTTTACATACACCAAAAGGCTATCGTTCTAAGGCTGTGAAGAGTTCTGAAAAACAAGATCACGGTCTAGAAAATGTACTCGATATGACATTGATTAAGGATGCTAAATCTGCTATTAATGATAAAAAAACAATAACTCTAAGTTACCCAATCAATAATTTAAATCGTTCAGTTGGAGCAATGTTAAGTAATGAAATTTCAAAAATTCACGCTCATATTGGATTGCCTGAAGATACATTGAAGCTCAACTTTACAGGATCTGCTGGTCAAAGTTTTGGAGCTTTTGGTGCTCATGGAGTTACTTTTAATTTAGAAGGAAATACGAATGATTATTTAGGCAAAGGATTGTCTGGAGCTAAGTTGATAATTAAAAAACCTGTAGAAGCAGATTTTATTGCAGAAAATAATGTTATAGTAGGTAATGTTTGTTTATTTGGAGCTGTCCAAGGAGAAGCATATATTAATGGTATTGCTGGCGAACGTTTTGCTGTCCGTAACTCTGGAGCTATATCAGTAGTTGAAGGTGTTGGAGATCACTGCTGTGAATATATGACTGGTGGAAAAGTAATTGTATTGGGTAAAACCGGAAGAAACTTTGCTGCAGGTATGAGTGGTGGTATTGCCTATGTCTATGACCCTGACAATAAATTTACAAATGGCCTATGTAATACAGAAACTATAGATTTTGAAGAAATCTCTCAGGAAGACGCTGCCGATTTAAAAGCAATAATAGAAAAACACCTTCAATATACAAACAGTGTAAAAGGTGCGTCATTATTATCAGACTGGCCATCAAGTTTAAATAGCTTTGTAAAAGTAATGCCAACTGAGTATAAACGAGCCTTAGAACGTATCGCAACAGAAGAACCAATGTTTGAAGAATTAACAAAAGCATAATGTAATGGGAAAAGTAACAGGATTTAAAGAATTTAAAAGACAAGATGAAGCCCACACTTCTGTAAAAGACCGTGTAAAAGATTATAAAGAATTTACAGTACCTCTATCAAATAATGAAATTATCAAACAAGGCTCAAGGTGCATGGATTGTGGTATTCCTTTTTGTCACAGTGGATGTCCGTTAGGAAACCTTATTCCTGATTTTAATCATATGGTTCATCAAGGTGAATGGCAAAAGGCTTCATGGATACTTCATTCTACTAATAATTTCCCTGAATTTACAGGGCGTTTATGTCCTGCTCCTTGTGAACAAGCATGTGTTTTAGGTATTATTGAGGACCCTGTATCTATAGAAAACATAGAAAAAAATATAGTAGAACGTGCATTTAAAGAAGGTTGGATAAAACCTCAACCTCCAAAAATAAGAACAAATAAAACGATTGCTGTTATTGGCTCAGGACCAGCAGGGTTGGCTGCAGCACAGCAATTAAATAGGGCTGGTCATACCGTTACTGTTTTTGAAAGAGATGATGAGGTTGGTGGATTATTACGGTACGGTATTCCTAATTTCAAGATGGAAAAGGGAATTATTGACAGAAGAATAGAAATTTTAAAAGCGGAAGGAATCATCTTCAAAG
>CAJXUU010000370.1 GCA_913061325.1 uncultured Saprospirales bacterium
GCATACGAGATTTCTGCCTGTCTCGTGGGCTCGTAGATGTGTATAAGAGACAGGACTTAAATAGCTCTAGAAGTCGTTCCATTTCTTTTTCTGAAGACTGATTCTCTTGTTCCATTTGCTCCATCATCTCAAGAGCACTTTCCTTTTCTAGCTCTTGCATGAGTTCTTGGATCTTCTCCATTAAGTCTTGCTTCTCAGGATCTACAGCTTCCTCGAATAGTTCTTGAAGTTTCTCTTGCTTCTCTTGGATTTCCTCTTTCTGGTTTTCCATCTCCTCTTGGTTCTTCATATTCTCGTCGAACTTCTTCTTAGCTTCTTCAAGCTTTTCCTGCATCTTCTTTTGTTCTTCAAGGAGCTTTTCCATGTCCTTCTTATCCTGCCAATCAAGCTCTTTTTCCTGTAGCAACTTTTCTCTCATCTTCTTGTATTGCTCACGGATCTTCTCCATGTTTTTGAGAGACTCTTTGAGTTTGTCCTTTATTGCTTCTTCGTTGATATCTTCGATTCCTTTCAGATCTTCGATGCTTGGCTTTTCGAAACTCATCATACCCGTTTTTGCTGACTTGCTTCCGTTTACTGCATCGTTATCTTTTGTTTCGAAGTAGTAAGTTACATTTTCACCTGGTTTCAGTTCTATATCATTGATATCAAATGTATGCTCGAATGAGGCTTCTCTTGATTTTGGATCGCTCAATTTTATAATCTGAAGTGGCAACTGAGAACCATTTGCCTTTGTGACATTATAATTAAAAGTTACCGTGTTAATTCCATAATCATCACTGGCACGCCCAACAAAAAATAATAACTTATTCTCAGTGCTATCTATAAACTGTTCCACGGAAATTGTCGGATATTGATCTTTAATAACATTAAGAGAATAACTTACAGAATCTCCTTTTGGAACATTTTCATTAGATATGAATACTTTATAGAAGTCATTATTTCTGATTCGTCTCGCATAAGAATACTCGTCATTTCCTTTACGTTCTGCATTTACTTTATCTTTTAAAGAAGTAAAATGAAGCGCAACGGCCTCAGTATTTAAAGTACTAAAATTCCATTTTACTCTAGTTCCTTCGGGAATTACCAAATCACCTAGATTGTTAATTACCTCATCTTTTCTGCCTGTATATCCAGGATAATCAAGGCTTACATTGAAGTTAGCTAAATTGGGTTTTGCAAGTACTTTGAGTAAATTATCTTCTGATGAAATTTGTCCAGAGAATATTCTAAAGGGAGTATCCTTCTGTACATTTCTAATCATATAACTGTAAGTCTCAGCATCTTCTTTTAGAAGCCTATATTGAAAATTATCTATTTCGATGAAGGCTTCATTGGGTAATACTTCACCTTCGACTTTGATATTTACTTTATAATCATCGTACTGAATTACTGTTGGATCTTCTTGATCCAGAATAAATTTATATGGAGCTTCTCGTTCAAATTCTTTGTTATTGTTTATCAATCTGTGTGTCCCGTCTTTGATGATACTAGGGGCAGCAAAAACTATTGCTAAAAACAATAACATTGGTGGTAAAGCATACTTGAGATATTTTCTATTTTTAGATAGATCAATAGCTGATCTGAATGGAACTGGAGTTATCGCTGCAGTTTTCTGATCAATACTTGCTTCAACCAACGCTGCATTGGATTCACTTTCAGACTGTTTTTTAAGTTGCAGTACATTTAGAAGTTTGTCTTCTACTCCTCCAAAGTGATCTCCTATAATATTTGCAGCTTGTTCGTGTGATATTGTTTTTCCTAAGCTGAAATATTTAGTCAAAGGAGTAAGGACCCAATAAGCTACAGCTCCCAATGAGGTAATCATAAAAGATCCGAACAATAGTTTTCGAATTCCTGTGCTGAAATAAAAATTATATTCTAGAATGTTAAATAAAAGGAATAAAGCCAAAATGAGCCCTAGTGTATACAAACTTCCTCTGATCAACTTATTGATGTAGTATTTTCGAATAAACTGATCCAGTTTTGTGATCAGCAAATCATAGTTACTTTTGTTTGCCATATTTATATTTCTACCACGACATAGTCGTATTATCAGTAATAACACTAAGTATTATGACTTGTTTAGTCAAATACCCATTGAGGAATGAAACAATAATAAAGTTACATTCTTCTGCTTGATCTTTTTCCCTTCTTCTGCGTTAAAAAGCCTCGCCTATGCGATGCATAGCCTACGTTTTTTGCCTTGGAGAATGAATAATTATCAGCACATAAAAACGTACTTTATTAATGCATCATTCCTGAGCTGATAGTTTGGTTTTGATTTTATTACACCTACTTCAACAGCATAAGCCTCTTAATAAGTGCAAACAAACATGTAAATTAGGTATAATAATACGCTTTATCAAGTCGCGAATTCAGAAATATGGAGAATTTGCTTTTTGTTCCTGAATTTTTAAGAAAATCTTAAAGAATTATATCTAGCAAATCGATATCAAATATCAATGTAGAGTTAGCAGGGATACTACTTGTTGCTTGACTTCCATATCCAGCTTCTGGGGGTATGATAAGTGTACATGATCCACCAATAGCTATTTCTGGCATTCCTATTTGCCAACCTCTTATAAGACCACTTAGGAAGTTCTGATAGCTGTCGTTAGAATCAAATACGCTTCCATCTGTTAATCTGCCTTCATAAGCAATTACAATATTGCTATTAATGTTTGGCTTGAAACCAACTCCAGGACTGTGAATAACAATATGGACTCCTTCAGCGAGTTCTGTTGTTTCTAGATTATTCGCAGTGATATATTCATCTACGGATAGGCCTGGAACATCTTTTCCACAGGAAGCAAAAATAATTGATAGGGAAAAAATAAGAAGTAAATGTTTCATAATTATATTTTTTGTGATCAAAAATTAGACCACTGATATTAATTCAATGTCAAAAATTAAAACAGAATTCCCTGGAATAGAACCGTTTGGTTGACTTCCATATCCTGCGGATGCTGGTATTATCAAAGTACATGATCCTCCGACACCTATTTCCTGCAGTCCTGTTTGCCAACCTTCAATCACTCCATTCAACATAAACGGAACATTCGTCCCTGAATCAAAGACACTACCATCAGTTAATCTGCCTTCATAAGTTACGTTTACTATACTGTTGATATTCGGTTTTTTGTCTTCATCGCCAATATCGTTGATAATAATATGGACTCCTCCAAAGAGTAATATTGTACTAAGATTGTTTTCTTCTACAAATTTGTCAGCTGCAGAACCCACTTCTATCAGGTCGATTTCAAATACAAGAGGTGCATTTGGAGGAACCACGCCATTTCCCGCACCAGTACTTCCATAACCAACTTCAGATGGAATTATCAAGATACACTTGCCACCTTCACCGATTTCTTGTAATCCTATTTGCCAACCTTCTATCAAACCACTAAGGTTAAATGAAACATCCTCACCTTGATCAAAAACAAGCTCATTAGTAAGTTTTGCTTTATAATTGACGCGGACTTCAGTATTAGCATTTGGTTTGTTGTTATTTCCTGGTTCAATGATTACGATTTGTACACCTTTGTCAAGGACAGTTGTGATCAGGTTATTTCTCTCAATATATCCTTCTACTGTTGTTGCTGAAAATATACCTTTCAGAGTAACCTCAAAAACTAAAGTAGATTTTTGAGGGATACCTTCTATTATTTGTTCACCAAATGCAAGATCTGGTGGTAATATCATTGTACATTTTCCACCAACACCAATTTCTTGGAGGCCAGTTTGCCAACCAAGGAGTAGATTGCTATAGACAGCTGTAAAATCTTCTCCTTCCAGCACAGTTTCACCTGTATTAGCCAAGATGCCCCTGTAGTCTACTAGAACTACTTGGTCAGCAGTTGCTCTTTGGGCATCCCCCGGTTCGTCGATTTGAATATACATCCCGCCTTCGAGTTCAAAAGCTGTGATGTTGTTCTGTTCTATATATTCTTTTGGTGAGATTCCGTCAAAATCACTTGAACATGATGAGACAAATACTATCAATAATAATAGGCCTATACACTTATACGCTTTTTGCAAAGTCACCATTGAGAAACTGTATAAGCCACGGTTTAGTTGTTTTATAGCCATATTAATGTTAGGATAATTATTTTTCATCAATTAAATTTGGAATGCAAAAGTAGTATTTCATAGCATATAGCAGACAAAATTTTCAAGTACATTTATTAAAACGTCTTTAAGATCTAAAGAGTGGTGTCCAGAAAAATAATAATTTTGCCATTTCTAATCATTCCTCGGATTGATTTGTTTACCCTCATAAAGAAAACACAATACAAAAATTAGACATAAATGGCAGAATTTCATAAAATAGAAGTAGCAGACGTAATTACTGAGACAGAGAGTTGTGTAAGCATACTATTCGATCTCCCCGAGAATTTAAAATCTGATTTTGATTTTATAGCGGGGCAATATTTGACAATCAAAGCTGATATCAATGGAGAGGATGTGAGAAGAGCATATTCTATATGTACAGCACCGAATGCCGATCTTCTGGGAGTTTCCGTAAAAACAGTACTAGAAGGAAAGATGTCTACTTATCTTAATAATCATATCAAAAAAGGAGATATTCTTGAGATTATGAAACCAGAGGGTAGATTCACATTGATCACACTTCAAGATGTGCAAAGGGATCATTATTTTTTTGCTGCTGGAAGTGGCATCACGCCTGTAATATCTATGATAAAATCTATGCTGGAGCATGAGCCAAAAAGTACAGCCTACCTACTTTACGGGAATAAAAATGAAGAAAACATCATTTTTAAAGATGAAATCAAATC
This sequence comes from uncultured Saprospirales bacterium, assembly GCA_913061325.1. GTDB lineage: Bacteria > Bacteroidota > Bacteroidia > Chitinophagales > Saprospiraceae > CAJXUU01. Next base: position 4,800 of record CAJXUU010000370.1, read on the forward strand.
ATTAAAAGAAAAATATGAGGGACAGATAGTAGTAGAAATGACGATAAGCCAACCTAAGACCGAAAAAGGAAGTGGTATCTTAGGTATCTTAGGAAAGAAAAAAACTTCTTGGGCAGGACTTAAAGGTAGAATAGATTCAGCTAAAGTAGCCAGATTTGTCCAAGAAAATCCTCCTAAATCAGAGCATGCAGAGTATTATATATGTGGACCAGGAGCAATGATAGAAACAGTTCAAACACTGTCTCTTATACACATCTGACGCTGCCGACGAAGAGGATAGTGTAGAT